>JASLDB010000210.1 GCA_030151665.1 Neisseriaceae bacterium | reverse complement strand
TCACTTTTTTGATTTATTTTTCTAAAACGAAAAAATAACACCGATTGAACATTCTAAATCGACCATTTATTAAGATTAAAACAAGAAAACAATGCGGATTTAGCGTAATTATTTTGTGCCATTTAATGCATCCAAGTCTTTTTATTGACTGCATTTAGCTAGAACACCACCATGAAGGGTTTCATATGAAAGACTTTGTGCCTTTTATATAGCTACCCATATATAAAGATACTCTTTTTCAGGATGGATTAATGGGTATAGTGCAAAAGAAGCTTTAACCCACATTAAATGGCCATAAAAAAGGCTGCCTATACAGACAGCCTTTATATGTATTGAAACCTATTTCCCTAAAAGTTAGCTTACAGTGTTAAACCGCCAGTTACTTCCAATGCTGCACCATTGATATAACTTGCATCATCACTCGCCAAGAAAGCATAGACATTGGCAATTTCACTTGGTTCCGCCAAACGTTTCATTGGTACTTTGTCAGCCATGCCTTGCAACACTTTTTCAGGCATGTCTTTTAAGATAGGTGTTGCCACAAAGCCTGGGCACACAGCATTGACACGAATGCCTTTTTTGCCCAACTCGCGTGACCATGTTTTCACAAAGCCAATCACACCAAACTTGGTTGCTGCATAGTTGGTTTGACCAAAGTTACCATAGATACCCACCACTGAGCTGGCATTCAAAATCACACCTGAACCTTGGGCAATCATGGTATCAACCAAAGCGCGAGCCATGTTGTAAGTGCCTTTTAAGTTGATGTCAATTACTTTATCAAATTGGTCTTCAGTCATTTTAACCAATTGTGCATCCATCACGATGCCGGCATTGTTCACCAACACATCAATGCGACCAAATTCTTTCAATACCGCTTCACGCATGGCAACAATTTGTTCTTTGTTAGTAACATCCACCAAATAGCCTGCCGCTTGACCGCCTGCGGTTTTGATGTTTTGAACCACAACATCAATATTGGCTTGATTCAAGTCACACACTGCTACTGTTGCGCCTTCTGCTGCGAATTTCATCGCAGTTGCTTCACCAATACCACTGGCTGCACCTGTGATAACTGCAACTTTACCTTGTAAACGCATTTTTCTCTCCTTGATTTTATTGAAATTAATCAAAAAATTTGAATATTCAGATAACTTCAACGCAAACAATAGCGCAAAATATTGCACCGCACAATAGGCAATGACAAAACAATGGATTTTTTACTCGAAAGTTCCTTACTTTGCCATTTTATTGCCCAAATGATGCATTTTTATTGCACTTTTCTACGTAAAAGTCGCAAAGCATTCAACACCACCAATAAACTGCTGCTTGCCATGCCCAAAGCGGCAAGCCAAGGTGTTACCAATCCCATGGCAGCAATCGGTAAAGCCACTGCGTTATAGCACAATGCCCACCACAAATTTTCCTTGATAATGATTTTGGTTTTTTTGGCCACTGCCAAGGTTTCAGGAATCAATAACAAATTGGGCTTGAGCATCACCATATCACTGCCAGCTTGCGCAATATCGGCACCACTGTCCATTGCCAGTGACACATCTGCTTGTGCCAAAACAGGCACATCATTAATGCCATCACCCACCATTAATACCACGCAACCTTGTTGTTGTAAGTTTTGCACATAATTCATCTTATCTTCTGGTGTGACTTCTGCTTGGCTATTTTCAATACCCAAGTCCTTTGCCAAAGCATGTACTGCCTCATGATGATCTCCGCTGAGTAAATGCAATCGAACACCAGCCGCTCGAAGTGAAGCAATCATCGGCACAGCCTCTGGCTTCATGGTGTCTTTTAAACAGAACAATGCTTGAACATGGTTTTCATCCCCCAAAGCAATCAAACTACTGCCATTTTCTGCACTTAGCCAAGCATCATCAACCAAAACACCTGCCATTTGTGCAACAAATTTAATTCGTCCAATACACCAAATCTTGCCATCGATTTGTGCACAAATGCCCTGACCAATGGTATTCACAAATTGGCTCATGCCAACTTGGTTGGCATTGCCCTCTAAATCTTGTATGGCTTTGGCAATCGGATGCTCCGACTGAGATTCCAATGTTTTGGCAATAGAAATTAGCAATGCATCATCAAACTGACCCAAATTTTTCCATGACACCACTGATGGCTCACCATGGGTTAATGTCCCTGTTTTGTCAAATACAATGTCACTGATGTGCGACAAGGATTCGAGTGCATGCCCTTTGCTAATTAAGATACCTCGCTCCGCCAATGAACCTGTTGCAGCCGCCAACGCAGCAGGTGTTGCCAAAGACAAAGCACAAGGACAGGTAATGACCAATAGTGACACCACCACCCACAATGCGCGATCCGCACCAGCTCCATACCACCACACACCAAATATCAAGATAGCAAAGAGCAATAATCCCATAATAAACCATGAGGCGTATTTATCCGCCAAAACCGCCACTTTGGGCTTTTGTGCCAAAGCATTATCCAATAAGCGCACAATACTGGATAAGCGAGTATTCATGCCAACAGCAGTGGTCATCACCATCAAAGGGCTTGTCATGTTCATCGTGCCAGCAACCACTTCTGCACCTTCATCTTTTGCAATCGGTAAGCTCTCGCCTGTCAACATCGCCTCATTGACTTCAGAATGACCAGACACCACCATGCCATCTACTGGAATAACCTCACCAGGCTTCACCAATACCACTGCACCTTCACTTAATTTTGCCACCACCGCTTCTTGGCTATCATGACTGCTGGGGTAATCTGGTAAAACATGACAAAATGCAGGAACCAACTTCACCAAGCGCTCCGTAGCATCACCAGCTTTTCGCCTCGCCACTTGTTCTAGATAACGCCCACCCAACAACAAAAAGACAAACATCGAAATAGAATCGAAATAAATACCAGCGACCTCACCTTTTGCCAAGGCGAAACAACTGGCAATAAACGCCAAAACAATGGCAATGGTCACTGGCGTATCCATGCCCATTCGTTTGTTTTTTAAATCCCGTGCAAAACCTTGATAAAAAGGAATGGCGGAGAAGAACATCACAGGCAAGGTTAAAATCATACTGGCTGCATGCAATAAACTTAAAAATGGCTCTTCAATATCACCATATAAGTATGTCGGTACGGCATACATCATGACTTGCATCATCGACAGCCCTGCCACCCACAATCGATTCAATGATTTCTTGCGCTCTTTTTGCGCTTGTTCTTCATAACGGGAAGTATCAAATGGATGTGCTTGGTAACCTGTTTCTTGGATGCGCAATAAAATATCAGACAACTTCACTTGTTCATTATTCCAAAGCACACGAGCACGTTGTGTACTGTAATTCAAGTCCACTCTCATCACGCCTGGCAGTCGCAGCAGTTGCTGCTCAATTAGCCAAACGCATGCAGCACAAGTGATTCCACTCAATAACAATACAGCCTCTCGTTGGCTCTCTTGCCCAATATGCACAAACTCTTGTTGTACTTCCTCTAAATCATATAGACGCAATTGTGCCAATACTTCTTCAGGTGGCAATACGGCTTGTTCAGCACTGGCCGTTCTTTGCACATAATAAGCATCCAAACCGGCAGCAATAATACTTTGTGCCACGGCTTGGCAACCATGACAGCAAGTCTCTTGCATTTGCCCTTGAAAAGTCACCGGCATGTGAATGTTTTCGGGCACATCCAAACCACAGTGAAAGCATTTTTTATCCATGCTCATATTGTAACCGTCTTCTATTTAAGTGGGTGGATTACACTGATAAATTTCTTCACCATCAAAACAACTTTGATTCATGCCAAATAAACCGTATTTTTAGAATAAAAACTCTTTTTTTATGGTGTTAATACCTTATTTTTTAAAAAAATAATCAAAAAAAGCAACAATCACAAAACTTTTCTTACTTATACCCATCTTAAGAAAAACTGTTACTATTTTTCCTCACTTGGAAAATACAAGAAAAATACCACCACATATGGATTGCAGCCCCAAAAATATACTTACCAAAACAATCAAATAATAACCTTTTTTAAAAATTTTTAACCCTGATTTTAAGAATAAGTGCATTTATATATTAAATTTCAATGTTTTACTACTTGGATAATTTATGTTTTTAACATTTTAATTCCAAAAAATAGTATATAATAAATGGGCTTAGGATAGACAAACAAAAAGTATCTAATTACCTTGGTTTTTCTTTCAAATTACTACATATAAAAGATCAAAAATATGAATAGAACATTTAACTTAGATTTATTACGCACTTTCATGGTAATTGCCGAAACAGGTAGTTTTACCACTGCATCCACTCGACTCAACTCACCACAATCAACAGTGAGTCAAAAGCTTGCTCGCTTAGAAGAATTTGCACAACAGCGTCTTATTGACCGAAGCCATCGCAATATTGCATTAACCCCAGCAGGGGAAAAATTATTGGTTTTTGCTAAAAAAATGTTAAAAACCAATGAAGAAGCTTTGCAAGTCATGTCTGGCATTACGGTTATCTACACTTTGCGCATCGGTTTATCTGAGGATTTACCTATGCAACATTTAACGGCAGCATTAGCTGAACTGTTGCGCCACAACCCCAATATCAAATTCAACGTTACCAATGGCATCAGTGCTGATTTACAGCACCGCTATGATAGCGGTGAGTTGGACTTAATTGTGGTTCAACAAAAGAAAAATGGCCGCAAAGGCAAATACAAAATGGCAGAGAATCTTTATTGGTTGGACAGTAGCAAAGCACCTGCCGCCACCACATCTCCCATTCCTTTGGTTTCTTTCCCTGCTCGTGGTCTATACCGCTTGGATATGATTGAAAACTTAGATGCGAAAAATGTACCTTGGCGCATTGTTTACACCAGCTCAAACCTAACCAGTCTACAAAGTGCAATCACTGAAGGTCTGGGTATTAGCTTATTGCCACTTCGCAATAAACTACCAGAGCACACTATTTTGACTGAAGAGGATGGTTTTCCTGTGGTAACCGATATTGAAACCACCATTCACTTTAATGAAGATGCTAAATTTGCCACTGAAGTGGCTGAAGCATTGATTGATTCTTTGAAAAAATCCAACAGCGAAAATCAATTGGATTTAGAAAGCTAATCACAAGACATCAAACACCAAGAGCATGGTATTTAACCATGCTCTTTTTTATTAACACACTGTAACACTACTTTTTCTGGTATATCTGATCAAAAATAGCACCATCAGCAAAAAACTGTTTTTGCGCTTTGGCCCAGCCACCAAATTCATCATTGATTTTAACCAGCTTCAATATCGGAAATTGATCTTTAAATTCGTTTGCTACCTTAGCATTAATCGGGCGATAATAATTTTGAGCAATAATGCGCTGTGCCGCTTCGCTGTATAAATACTGCAAATATGCACTTGCTACTTCTTCTGTGCCTTTTTTCTTCACCACACTGTCGACCACAGCAACAGGTGGCTCACACAAAATCGACATTGATGGTGTGACAATCTCAAACTCTCCACCCGCTTCTTTCAGTGCCAAATAAGCTTCATTTTCCCAAGCCAATAACACATCACCTAAATTGCGCTTGGTAAAACTAATGGTTGAACCCCGAGCACCTGCATCCAAAACCGGCACTTGCTGATACAGTTTGCTGACAAATGCTTGTGCAGCAGCTTCATTCCCACTATTTTTGTCCTTGGCATACGCCCATGCAGCCAAGAAATTCCATCTTGCTCCACCAGATGTTTTAGGATTTGGGGTAATAACACTCACATCTTTACGGATTAAATCATCCCAATCTTTGATATGTTTAGGGTTGCCTTTTCGCACTAAAAAGACAATGGTTGACGTATATGGTGTACTGTTATCAGCCAAACGACTTTGCCATTTCGCATCCAGTAATGGTTTTTGTAAATTCAAAGAATCAATATCACCTGCCAACGCCAAGGTCACCACATCAGCTTGTAGGCCATTTTGTACAGACAATGCTTGTTTACCTGAGCCACCATGCGATTGCTGAATTTTGACTTGTTGCCCCGTTTTATCCAACCAATGTTTGGCAAACACCGCATTGTATTGTTGATAAAGTTCTCGGGTTGGGTCATAAGAGACATTTAAGATACTTACTGCTTGACCAGATTTCTTAGATTGAATATCACTGGCACTGCTTTCTTTTGTTGACGATCCAGACTGACCGCAAGCACTTAAAATCAATACGACAGTCGCTGTCAGCAGCCATTTAGTGGGTTTCATTGCTAGCCTCCTTGTTATGTAAGTTTCAATATAACAAGGGCTTTTTTAAAAACAAAATACTGTTATGCCATAAACTAACAACCAAAATTTATATACTGGGCTTTACAAATCAATGGCCATGTTTTGATGTGTTGCTGCCATGCCTTCTCTCTCATAAAAACGAATTGCGTCCACATTATTGCTCAGCACGGACAACTCCAACTGACTGCAACCTTGTTCTTGAGCAGCTTCTTTAACCGCTAATAATAGAGCATGACCAATCCCATCACTGCGGTATGGCTTGGCAACCATCAAATCCATAATGTATGCATAATGCCGAGCTTTAATGCAGGTAAAAGCAGGCGTGCTTTGCCATTGCACCAAAGCAAAACCCACGACGGTAGCTTGATTGTCTTCAGCCACCCAAACAGCAAATGCCTCATCATTAATTGCCATTTGCACAAAATCCATGTCTTGCTTTGCAGCTTGCATACGCTCTGGTTGCAACGCAGCCATGGCTTGAAATAAGTCAAAATACAATTGATCAATAGCAGGTAAGTCCGCCATATTTGCCAAGCGAATATTCATTTGATTGTCCCACGGCTAACGCAAGAATGGGTTATTGGCTTTTTCATAGCCAATACTGGTCATTGGTCCATGCCCTGTGACCACTTGGGTTTCATCAGGCAGTTTCCACAATTTTCTTTTGATATTGCCAATTAAATCATCATGATTACCACGTGGAAAATCAGTGCGACCAATCGACTCACGGAATAATACATCGCCTGCAATCAATAGCTGTGCAGATTCACTGTAAAACACCACATGCCCAGGGGTATGTCCAGGCACATAAATAACACGAACGATTTCATTGCCCACTTGCAAAGTATCGCCCTCTTCTAGCCATTGATTGGGGGTAAAACTGGGGCTAATGGGAAATTGATACGCTTTGGTGATTTCAGGCAATTGTTGAATCCAAAAATCATCTTCTTTTTGTGGCCCCAAAACAGGAACATTTTGGTGTTTTAATAAATCGACCACACCACCCACATGATCCACATGACCATGTGTCAACCAAACAGCAACAAGCTTCAAGCCTTGTTCTTTGATGTATTGCAAAATCTCGGGTGCACTACCACCCACATCAGTTAAAACGGCTTCTTGGGTCTGATCACACCACAATAAAGTACAGTTTTGTTGAAAAGGGGTGACAGGAATAATTTGAAACTGTAATGCCATTTTTTGTCCTTACTTGCCATTGTGCCAACGATACGCATAAAAAAACTGCTCATTGAATGATACCTTCAAAGAGCAGTTTTGTAGAGTCAAGACGACAATTTAGTGACGGAAGTGACGAACACCAGTCAATACCATTGCCATGCCATGCTCGTCTGCAGCATCAAAAACTTCTTGATCGCGCATTGAGCCACCTGGGTGAATAATGGCTTTAATACCTTGTTCTGCAATGACATCAATACCATCACGGAATGGGAAGAAAGCATCAGATGCAGCAACCGCTCCCATTAATGTCAAATTCGCATCTTCGGCTTTTCTAGCTGCAATGCGAGTTGAATCTACACGGCTCATTTGGCCTGCACCAATACCGTGAGTACGACCATCTTTACAGAATACAACGGCATTCGATTTAACATACTTGGCAACTTTCCAAGCGAACATCAAATCAGCCCATTCTTGTTCTGTTGGTTGGCGTTTACTCACCACTTTTAAATCTGCTTGTTTAACACGGTAGATATCAGGTGTTTGTACCAACAAGCCACCACCCACACGTTTTAATTCAAAACGATTGGCACCAGTTTGCAAAGGCACTTCTAATACGCGTACATTTTTCTTTTGTGCGATGATTTCTTTGGCTTTGTCAGTAAATTTTGGCGCCATCAATACTTCAAGGAATTGACCTGTTACCGCTTCAACAGTTTCTGCATCCACTTCACGATTAAAGGCAATAATGCCACCAAAAGCACTGGTGGTATCGGTTGCAAATGCCAAACGATAAGCATTTAACAAGGTATCTGCTACTGCTACACCACATGGATTCGCATGTTTAACAATTACACAAGCAGGTTCATCAAATGCTTTAACCGCTTCCCAAGCAGCATCCGCATCAGCAATATTATTGTAAGACAATTCTTTGCCTTGTAATTGTTCATAATGCGATAAGCTACCAGAAGCTGGCAATAAATCACGGTAAAAAGCAGCTTGTTGATGTGGGTTCTCACCATAGCGCAAGTCTTGTACTTTGGTAAACTGTGCATTTAAACTGGCTGGGAACATACCCAAAGATGGCTCACCAACCAAGGTTTCATCATCCACACTCGTCAAATAGTTGCTAATCATACCGTCATATTGAGCAGTATGGGTAAAAGCCTTACGAGACAAGTTGAAACGGGTTTTATCAGACAATGCACCTGCGTTGCTTTGCATTTCAGTGGCGATATTTGCGTAATCAGCAGCATCGGTCACGATAGCAACGTGTTTCCAGTTTTTGGCAGCAGAACGAACCATGGTTGGGCCACCGATATCGATATTTTCGATGGCATCTTCCAATGTACAACCTGCTTTGGCAATGGTTGCAGCAAATGGGTACAAATTAACGCACACCAAATCAATATTACCAATATCGTGCTCAGCCATTTTGGCAACATGGCTTTCTAGGTCGCGACGACCCAAAATACCACCGTGGATTTTCGGGTGCAATGTTTTAACACGGCCATCCAACATTTCTGGAAAACCAGTGTAATCTGCCACTTCAATCACAGGGACGCCAGCATCCGCCAATAGCGTTGCTGTACCACCAGTTGAAAGCAATTCCACGCCTTGTGCATGCAATGCCTTGGCAAATTCAACCACACCTTGTTTATCTGACACACTAATCAGTGCGCGTTTAACCGCAACCATATTCATTCCTCTTGGTTAATAACGTTACTACAACAAATCGTATTGCAACATCTTTTTGCGCAATGTATTGCGGTTCAAACCCAACATGGCAGCGGCTTTGGTTTGATTACCATCGCATTCAGACAGCACCACTTCCAATAAAGGTTTTTCCACACGAGACAAAACCATCTCATATACATTACACGGTTGTTCACCGCCTAAGTCAGTAAAATACTGTTTTAAACTTTGCTCAATGCTTTGTCCGATTACGTCGGCTTGATTATTATTCATGTTTTTTCCCAGCTTCATTTGGTTCATCTATTCAAGGTTGTGCTATTGGCCATGCATCTAACTGCTGCTTTTGCATTTGCAAATAGTGTTTTAATGCAGTTAATTGCTCATCAGCACTTTGAATTAGATTAATTGCTTTACTGGTCATCTTGCCGCAAGCCAAAGGCTGCAAATACCAATTAATGTGTTTACGAGCAATTCGTGTACCTGCAATATCCCCGTAAAATTGGTGAATTGCATTAATGTGGGTCAAGATAACCTCGGTTATTTCTTCTACTGTCAATGGCTTAGGCAAAACCCCATGTTGTAAATAATGCACAACATCGCGAAAAATCCAAGGCGCACCTTGTGCGGCCCGACCAATCATCACACCATCGGCTTGGGTGGTTTGCAAAACCTGTTGCGCTTTTTTTGCACTATCAATGTCTCCATTGACCCATAAGGGCATGGCAAGTTCATCCCGAACTTGAGCAATCAAATCGTAACTGGCTTCGCCTTTGTACATTTGTGTACGGCTACGACCATGAATGGCCAAGGCAGCAATTCCTGCTTTTTGCGCCATTTGAGCAATGTTCGGTACATTCAAGTGCTCATCATCCCAACCCAATCGGGTTTTGAGTGTCACAGGAACAGATACAGCAGACACAACGCTATGTAAAATATCAGAAACCAGTGCTTCGTCTTTTAATAAAGCACTGCCCGCCAAGACATTACACACTTTTTTAGCAGGACAACCCATATTGATATCAATGATTTGCGCACCATTTTCCACATTGAGTTTGGCTGCTTTTGCCATTTCAATGGGATCTGAACCCGCAATTTGCACCGAAATCACACCATCTTCACCGCTATGATCTTTGCGAGATAATGTTTTTCTGGTTTGCTGCAATGTTGGGTCACTGGTGATCATTTCACTTGTGGCCAAGCCTGCACCAAATGAACGACACAACATGCGAAAAGGCTTATCAGTAATTCCTGCCATCGGCGCCAAAGCCACAGGCGCTGTTAATTCATACTTACCGATGCGCATGAATACCACCCAAATCAAATAATCGGCTATTGTACATTTTTTAAGCAATTTCTCCAAGCAATTTGACCATTTTTTAAGCAAAAAAACTGCCTGATTGCTCAGGCAGTTTTTGACATTAAACGAATTTATGCTGCTTTATGTGATTTTTTTGCAATGCTCTTGTTCACAAACCATTGTTGTGCAATTGACAAGATATTATTCACTACCCAGTACAATACCAAACCAGCTGGGAAGAAGAAGAACATTACCGAGAATACAACAGGCATGATTTTCATCATCTTCGCTTGCATAGGATCGGTTGGTGGTGGGTTCAAGAATGTTTGCAAGAACATGGTCACCGCCATAACCACTGGCAAGATGTAATAGGGGTCAACACGGGCTAAGTCATTAATCCACAACCATGATGCTTGACGCAATTCCACAGAAGCAAACAATGCCCAATACAAACCAATGAACACTGGGATTTGTGCCAACATTGGTAAACAACCACCCAATGGATTGATTTTCTCTTTTTTGTACAGCGCCATCATTTCTTGCTGCATTTTCATGCGATCTTCACCGTATTGCTCTTTTAACGATTGCAATTGTGGTGCAACAGCGCGCATTTTTGCCATAGAACGATAAGATGCTGCAGTTAATGGATACAAAACGGCTTTAACCAATAAGGTTAATAACACAATTGCCCAACCCCAGTTACCCACATAGGTGTGAATTTTGTTCAACAACCAAAATAGTGGTGAAGAGAATACATGAACTTTGCCGTAGTCTTTTACCAATTGTAGATTATCAGCCAAAGGGGCGATATCCGCATAAACTTGTGGGCCTGCATACAAGCTCATTGGTACGATTGTGGTTTGACCTGCTGCAACCGCAGGCAATGCCACACGCACACCAGCAGAATACAAACCATCTGAACGTTTGGTCACGTCCATCACACAATTCGCTTCTTTACCACAAATGCTGTCTTGGCCTTTTAATTGCAACAACCAAGTTGCCATAAAGTAATGCTGAATCATGCCAACCCAACCAGTATTGGTTTTGCTAACAAAATCAGCCTTGCCTTTGTCTAAATCGCTAAAGTTTACTTTTTCAAATTTGCCTTCAGGAGTATAAACCACTGGACCTGAATAGGTTTGGTTGAAACTGCCTTCACCCTCAGGTTTAGAACCATCGCGAACCATGCGGTACATGGCATCTAGGCTTACTGCTTTATCGGTGGTATTTTTCACTTCGAAATTCACACCAATATTGTAGCTGCCTTTGGTAAAGGTATAAATTTTGCTTACCAAAACACCATCTGTTTCAGGTGCTGTTAATTTCACCTGTACTTGGTTTTGGCTACCTAAGTTGTACTCACGTTGTTCAACGGTATAAGGACCTTTGAACAAGTATTCACCTTGTTTGGTTAACAAAGCAGATTGAGCAACATAAGTGTGCTCTTTTTGGTCATCCAACAAAACAAATCGTTTATTGGTATCACTTGTGGCATCGTGTTTCATCAATACCAAACGACGTAAGTCACCAGATTGACTATCAATCACGGCATTAACCACATCGGTTTTAACCTCAATAGGATTGGCTTTTTCCAAAGCCGCATCATGACCTGCTGCTTGTGTTGCAGGGCTATTGCTGGTTGCTTGCGTCGCAGCTTGTTGCTGTACTGGCGCAGGGAAGAAATAATTCCAACCCATTAAAATAGCCATTGCGATAACCGCAAATGACAATAATCTTTTAAATTCCATGTCCGTATCAACTTTATTGGTGAGTGCTAGGGCACTGGATCATAACCACTGCCACCGAATGGATGACATTTGCAAATACGCCGAAAAGATAAGTAACTACCTTTTAGCGCACCATGTTTGTGTAAAGCTTCAATCGTATATTGAGAACACGTTGGTGTAAACCGACAACGTGGTGGAATCATGGGGCTAATGGCTAACTGGTAAAACCGAACCAGCAATAATAAAATATGTTTCATCTATTATGCTCGTTCGAAATTGCCTGTTGTAAATCCGTCATTGCCTTGTGATAAACATCGGCCTCATATTTTTGTCTTACCCTGACAACATAATCTTTGGCTGGCAATTCATCTTTGTGGCAACGAAACCATTCACGAATGGTACGCTTAATATAATTGCGCTCATGGGCTCGTTTGGCCACTTTTTTAGCGACCACCAATCCCAATCGAGCATGCGTACACATGTTCGGTGCAGAAAAAACTTGAAAATACCCGCGAGAACGAGTCTTGCGTAACGCAAAAACGGATGAGAAATCATCCGTTTTTAATATGCGATATTTTCTGCAGAAGCCCTGATTCAAGACTTACACTGCCAAACGTTTGCGGCCTTTGGCACGACGAGCAGCCAATACAGCACGACCACCACGTGTTTTTGAGCGAACCAAAAAACCATGAGTACGTTTACGGCGGGTTACTGATGGTTGGTAAGTGCGTTTCATAATAATCCCTACTTAATAAATTACATAAAATAAACGCGCAATTACACCCTGTTTGAGCCGACTTGTCAATGATTTTACGTGAATTTGTGTATTAATAATGCATCATCGCCTTGTGGATAGTTGTGGATAACTTTTGGCAAAATGGGTTATAATTACAGATTAATTGTGCTTAATCCAATTTATTAAGCCCACTTGCAATATGCTTGGGCTATAAAATACGATTAAAATATTTTGGCATTCATGCAACAGCTTTTTTTGCCAAGCACATTCAATCCTTCACTTGAAATTGAAACAACGGTAACTATGCAGCTATCTGAATTTTGGCCACTATGCTTGGCACAACTGCAACAATCGCTTTCCACACAACAATATAAAATGTGGATTAGCCAGCTGACAGTGGGCGAAACCCCAGATAGTTGGACGGTGTATGTTAAAAACACCTTTACCTTCACCTTTATCAAGGACAAGTTCTTAGATAAGATTGATACCATTAAAGATGAATTGGCACCAACTGCACCACAATTGGTTTTGCAAATTGGTCAAGGCACAAAATACGAGCCTGCCCATGCTGCAGCCGTTATTGAAACACAGGCACCATCTGTAGAAGATAGCCTGCCAGCAGCAACCTTAGCTGATGTTCAACACGATGACGCAAACCCTTTTGTCCATGAATCTTTGGACAATGGCTTTAGCATTACCATGGATGAAACAGCAGAGTATGCCAATGAACCTCAGCAACAACCCTTATTAAGCAGTGATCTGGCACCTGAACCCACACACAAGCCAGAGTCACCACAAGATTTAATTGCCCAACGCTTGGCACAAATCCAAAAAAATGCCCAAGGCAAAAATCCACCCAAAGCAGTTCAGCAACACAGTGAAACCGCAATCGCAGTAGAACGACAAGATAAAGGTCATGAGCACACTCGCTTAAACCCCAGTTACACATTTGAAACCTTGGTACAAGGTAAAGGCAACCGCATGGCTTATGCTGGTGCTTTAACCATCGCTGAAAGCCCTGGTAGTAATATGTATAACCCATACTTTATTTATGGTAGTACCGGCTTGGGTAAAACCCACTTGGTACAAGCCATTGGTAACCGTATTTACAAAAATAATCCCAAAGCGCGTATTCGCTATATTCATGCTGAGAATTATGTACGAGACATCATGAAAGCATTCCGTAATCAAGGCTTTGATGAATTTAAGCGCTATTACCATGCGCTAGATTTATTGATTATTGACGATGTGCAGTTTATCTCTGGCAAAGACAGAACCATGGAAGAATTCTTCTATTTATTCAATCATTTGCTAGATGAGAAAAAACAAGTCATTATGACTTGCGACACCTTGCCCGCCAACATCAAAGACATGGATGATCGTTTAAAATCCCGTTTTTCTTGGGGTTTAACCGTAGAGCTTGAACCACCAGAATTAGAAATGCGTGTGGCTATTTTGCAGAAAAAAGCAGAAGCTGCCCATGTGCAATTAGAAGAATCCGCAGCATTTTTTATTGCCAGTAATATCCGCTCTAACGTTCGTGAACTAGAAGGTGCATTCAAACGAGTGGCAGCACACAGCCGCTTCCAAAATCGCCCGATTAACATTGAACTGGCAACCGATGCCTTGCAAGACATTTTGGCTGAAGCCCAAAAACAAGTCACCATTGACCAAATTTTAAAAACCGTCAGTGACTATTACCAAATTAAAATTGCTGAGATTTTGGGCAAAAAACGCACTCGCAATATTGTGCGCCCAAGACAAATCGCCATGACATTGGCCAAAGAACTAACCCAACAAAGCTTGCCAAGCATTGGCAACGCCTTTGGTGGTCGAGACCACACCACGGTAATGCACGCCAATAAAACCATTGCCGATTTACGCAAAACCGATGGTCAACTATCACAAGACTATGACATTTTAATGGTCATGTTGCGAAAATAATGACCTATTAAGGAAGATTTATGCTCATTTTACAAGCTGACCGTGACGAATTATTAAAACCATTGCAAATGGCAACAGGCATTGTTGAACGCCGCCACACCTTACCCATTCTGTCGAATGTATTAATTGAAGGCAATGGCCAGCAAACCCACATTTTGGCGACTGATTTGGAAATCCAAATTCACACCAAAGGCCCAGATGCGGCGATGACAGATTTTCGCATCACCACCAATGCCAAAAAACTACAAGATATTTTGCGCGCCCTACCCGGCAATGAAACCGTGTCTTTGGACTTAGCAGACAATCGCTTAACCTTAAAAGCGGGTAAAGGTCGCTATAATTTGCAAACTTTACCAGCCGAAGATTTCCCTTTGATGTCTGTTGACAGTGAAATCAGCTCAAGCTTTGAGGTGAGCCAAGAAGCCTTAAAGCAAATGTTGTCACAAGTACAATATGGCATGGCAGTACAAGACATTCGCTACTACTTAAATGGCTTGCTCATGCAAACTGAAGGCGATCAATTGCGATTAGTGACAACCGATGGACACCGTTTGGCGTTCTCTTGCACCACCATTGACACTAATTTGCCAAAATCCGAAGTAATTTTGCCTCGCAAAGCGGTATTGGAACTATTTAAATTATTGAACCAACCACAAGAAACCATTCGCATTGAAATTTTGAGCAACCAAATTCGCTTCAAATGCAGTGATACCGAAGTGGTGAGCAAAGTGGTTGATGGAAAATTTCCTGATTACAACCGTGTTATTCCACTGGATAACGACAAAATTTTTGTGCTTAGCCGCACCCAACTATTGGGTGCACTAGAGCGTGCTGCTATTTTAGCCAATGAGAAATTCCGTGGTGTTCGCTTACAAATTAAAGCGGGTATTTTAAGCATTACCTGCAGCAACAACGAGCAAGAAGAAGCACAAGAAGAATTAGAAATCGCCTACCAAGGTGACTCTATTGAAATTGGCTTTAACATTAATTACCTAATGGATGTATTGCGCAATTTACAAGTAGATGATTTACAACTGGCATTTGGCGATGCGAACCGTTCGGCTTTATTTACCATTCCGAACAACCCTGATTTTAAATACATCGTGATGCCAATGCGTATTTAATCGCATTTCGCCACCCATGGGTCGCTGCTAGAATTTTTAGACAGCTTATGTTGCACTTTGTTTAACCGAGAAAAGAATAATGACAAACCAACCTGAATACGGCGCAGATAGCATTAAAGTATTAAAAGGCTTAGATGCAGTACGCAAACGTCCAGGCATGTATATTGGTGATACACAAGATGGCACAGGCTTACATCACATGGTGTTTGAAGTACTAGACAATGCCATTGATGAAGCTTTGGCTGGCCATTGCGATAAAATCACCGTAGCCATTAATGCCGACAATTCCATCTCCATTGAAGACAATGGTCGTGGCATTCCCACCGATATTCACCCTGAAGAAGGTCGCTCAGCTGCCGAGGTCATCATGACCATTTTGCATGCTGGTGGCAAATTTGACAGCAACAGCTACAAAATCTCTGGTGGATTGCATGGTGTAGGCGTTTCTGTGGTTAACGCTTTGTCTAACTGGCTGCGCTTAAACATTTACCGCAATGGTGTTGAATACTTTGTTGAATTTCGCCATGGTGAAGCCGTTAAACCATTAGAAAAAGTGGGTGAAACCACCAAAAAAGGCACACGTGTTCAATTCATGGCAAGTGAAGAGACATTTGGCAATGTTGAGTTTCATTTTGACATTTTAGCCAAACGCATTCGTGAATTGTCTTTCTTGAATAACGGTGTAGGCATTGAGCTATTAGACAAGCGCGATGGCCGTAGCGAAAACTTTGCCTTTAGCGGTGGTGTACAAGGCTTTGTGCAATACATGAACCGCAAAAAATCAGCTTTACATGAAAAAGTCTTTTACGCTGAAGGTGAAAAAGATGGCATGAGCGTTGAAGTGGCGATGCAATGGAACGACAGCTACCAAGAATCAATTCAGTGCTTTACCAATAACATCCCACAACGCGATGGTGGTAGTCACTTAACCGCACTGCGCCAAGTGATGACACGCACCATGAATCAATACATTGAAGCGACTGATGTGGCAAAAAAAGCCAAGGTTGACACCAGTGGCGATGACATGCGTGAAGGCTTGACCTGTGTATTATCGGTTAAATTACCTGACCCTAAATTCAGCTCACAAACCAAAGACAAATTGGTTTCTAGCGAAATCGGCCCAGTGGTTAACGAAGTGATTAACAAAGGCTTGAGCGAGTTTTTGGAAGAAAACCCCAATGAAGCCAAAATCATTTGTGGCAAAATCGTGGAAGCTGCACGGGCTCGTGAAGCAGCTCGTAAAGCCCGTGAAATTACCCGTCGCAAAGGCATAATGGATGGTTTAGGCTTGCCTGGTAAATTGGCAGATTGCCAAGAAAAAGACCCAGCCATGTCTGAATTGTACCTAGTCGAAGGGGATTCAGCTGGTGGCTCAGCCAAACAAGGCCGTGACCGTAAATTCCAAGCCATTTTGCCCCTTAAAGGTAAAATTCTAAACGTGGAAAAAGCCCGTTTTGAAAAAATGTTAGCCAGTCAAGAGGTGGCGACACTGATTACCGCTTTAGGCTGTGGCATTGGCAAAGAAGAATACAACCCTGAAAAATTGCGCTATCACCGCATCATCATCATGACCGATGCCGACGTCGATGGTGCCCACATTCGCACCCTTTTATTAACCTTCTTCTACCGTCAAATGCCTGAATTGGTGGAACGTGGCCATATCTATATTGCCCAACCTCCACTTTACAAAGCCAAACACGGAAAACAAGAGCGTTATTTAAAAGACGATATGGAATTAAACCAATTCTTGCTAAAAATCGCCTTGAATAATGCCAAAATCACTGCAGGTGATCGAATCATTGTTGACGAAGAATTGGCAAAATTGGCTGACCAATTTGTCTTGGCACAAACTTTAATCGAACGTGAAAGCCGTGCTGTGGATGCAACCGTTTTGGAAGCATTACTGCACACTGATGCATTGGATTTAAGTACAGCCGCCCATATTGAATTGGCACATTCACGCTTAAGCGCTCTTGTGAATGACCCTGATATTTCATTGGAAGCGATTCACGACAATCCTGAAGTACCAGGCTTAATCAAAATCACGCGCCAATTGCACGGTAACACCATGGTAACGTATTTGACCCAAGCCTTCTTGGAGAGCAAAGATTACCGCCATTTATTGCAAACAGCCGAATTGCTAAAAGGCTTGATTGACAATGAAGTGACTGTACAAAAAGGTGAAAACAGCTACACCGCCAAACACTTTGGTGCCGCACTGAACCAACTAATCAAAGATGCTCAAAAAGGCTTGGGCATTCAACGATACAAAGGTTTGGGTGAGATGAACCCGGAACAACTTTGGGAAACCACCATGGACCCAACTGTTCGCCGTTTATTGAAAGTCAAAGTAGAAGACGCAGTGGCTGCTGATGAAGTATTTGTCATGCTCATGGGCGACGAAGTCGAACCACGTCGAGCATTTATCGAAAGCAATGCCTTGATTGCACAAAATATTGACGTTTAAAAACGACAACAAAAAAAGCACCTTCGGGTGCTTTTTTATTGCTGCTTTCACATTATTGCGCCACATAACCACCATCAACCAATACCGCAGCGCCATTAACAAAAGAGGCTTGATCACTTGCCAAGAACAAAACCACGTTGGCAACTTCTTCGGGTTTTCCCAAGCGCCCAATTGGGTGCAATGCTGCCAAAGCCGCTTTAGCTGATGCATCGGCCTTAGTCAATAATGGTGTATCAATGTAACCGGGACACACTGCATTCACCCGAATACCTTGGCTGGCATAATCCACTGCCAGCGTTTCGGTTAATAGCTTCACGCCGCCTTTGGCTGCGGCATAAGCTGTTATGCCTTTTTTACCCACCCAACTGTGAATTGAACCACAATTGACAATCACGCCTGCCTGTTTTTGATCCAGCCAATATTCAATGGCATATTTGTTCAATAAATACACACTGGTTAAATTAATATCAATGGTGGCTTGCCACGCTTCCAATGCCAACTGAGCAATCGGCGCATCATTGGCAATGCCTGCATTGGCAAAAACAATGTCCAAACGACCAAATGTTTTGACTGCAAAATCAATCAAAGCTTGGTTTTCATTTTCACTTCGCACATCCAACTGAAAAAAGGAACATTGATAACCCATTTGCTTGAATGCCTCGCTGATTTTACGCCCTTCTTCATTTAAATCTGCCATCACCACAGCTGCACCTTCTTGGCAGAATCTCTCAACAGAAGCCAAGCCAATGCCACTGGCACCGCCTGTTACAATCACCACTTTATTTGTGAACGACATATTAACTCCTTGTAAATGATTTCAATCTTGGTTTAACCACCATACCATATATTTGTTTTATTTACATTTTGGCAATGGCGGCAATTGGGCTAGCCAATCCCCCAAACCTGTTTCGAGCTGCTTTTTTTGTTCTGGGCTAATTAAAGCATACAATGATTTTTCAGCTTCCACATGGGCAAAAATCAATTCATTAATCAGCACCAAACCTGATTCACTCAAAACCACCAATAAACTGCGTGCATCTTCTGGGTTGGGTAGGCGGCTAATCAAGCCTTTATTTTCTAACCTTTGCAAGCGATTGGTCATGGTTCCCGATGTCACCATTAATGTTGAAAACAAAGCAGTGGGCGCCAATTGATAAGGTGCACCTGATCGACGCAATGATGCCAACACATCAAATTCCCCGCCATTAATGCCAAATTGGTTATACAAACTTTCCAAATGGTGCAAAATTCGAAGCGAACAATTTGCCAAACGGCCAATTAGCAGCATATTGTCACTGGCCAATTCTGGTATTTCACGCTGCCATTGCTCAATAGCTTTATTCACTTGATCTATTGTCTTTTTCAATTTATCTTGACCTCAAGGTAATTTAATTTATACTATTTATCTTAACATCAAGATAAATGATTGGAAAGAATATGCCACGGTATTTGTTAATATTGCTCACAGCACTGGCTCCCATCATTTGGGGCTCAACCTACCTAGTGACCACAGAACTTCTCCCTGCCAATCACCCTTTTTTGGCGGCACTTTTGCGTGTATTGCCTGCAGGGCTTATTTTATTGGTTTGGCAACGTGTCCTACCTCAATCTCGTGATTGGCTAAAAATTGCCGTATTGGGCATATTGAATGTGGGCTTTTTTCAAGCCATGCTATTTGTTGCGGCCTATCGTTTACCAGGCGGCTTGGCAGCTATATTGGGAGCGATTCAACCACTATTGGTCATGGTGCTCATGTCTTTGATTGCCCAAAATCATGTCCCCAGATTGGCATGGTTTGCTGGCTTATTGGGTATTATTGGCATGGTGTGCATGTTGTATTCACCAGCCATGCAAGTGGACAACATTGGCGTTATAGCCGCTTTATTGGGTGCAGTTTCTATGGCTTTGGGTACGTTTTTAAGTCGATATTGGAAAGTGAATTTACCATTATTGGCATTCACAGGTTGGCAATTGTTCTTTGCTGGTTTGTTTATTCTGCCTATTTTTTGGTGGCTTGAAGCTTGGCCCACTATGACCACGACCAATATCACAGGCTATGTTTATTTGAGTTTAATTGGCGCATTATTGGCATATGTGTTGTGGTTTCAAGGAGTGAAAAAACTGCCGGCTGCAATTGCAGCGAGTTTAGGCTTATTAAGTCCAGTGACCGCTTTTTTCTTGGGTTGGTTATTCTTGGGTCAA
This sequence comes from Neisseriaceae bacterium, assembly GCA_030151665.1. Taxonomy (GTDB): domain Bacteria; phylum Pseudomonadota; class Gammaproteobacteria; order Burkholderiales; family Neisseriaceae; genus JASLFS01. The sequence continues at coordinate 3,861 of JASLDB010000210.1, read as the reverse complement.
AGTATGACGCCATTATCCATAGTCGGTTTTGTGATGATTTTATTGTCTATTTTTGTGGTGCAAAAAGCATTGAGCACCGCAAAATAATTCGAACCAAATCGAATCATGCCATTCTAAACCCATACTGATAAAAATCAATATGGGTTTTATGCATTAACAGCGGCCTTTTTTGGAGCAGTGTTTTCCATGTCGATGGTGACGGTAATCATCGTCATCATATCGATTATCACGGCCATTTTTACTTTTGTATTGGTATTCACCGTTTTGTTTGTACTTGTACTGGTGGTAATCATTTTCAACGGTAATATTACCATTTGAGTCAATTTGTACCCGACTATTATTATTTGGGTCAATGGCACAGGCTGATAAGCTCAGTAACAAGAAAAAGGTGACAATGTATTTCATCTTAATCCATTGGGATGGTTTTTCAATGTTGCCAAATGTAGCAAACTTTTTTTATTTAATCATCTATTGATATTCAACAATCAGATAGTACTTATTGCAAATGTCATCTTGTCGATGCTGATTTATCTGCATAGTATATCAATATACCCTTCATCTACTTAAAGGATAGTGCCATGTCAAACCTTCCTCTTACCCCAGAAAAAAATTCTCGGCCTATTGTTTGTGAAGAAAGTGACAAAGAAAAAAACCGTACCTCACGCCGTTATAACAAAAGCTATGTGTTTATTAGCTTTGTATTAACCATTATTTTATTGGGTTTGATTGGCTACAATCTGTATCAATTTTAATTGACTTAGGTCAATCTTCACCAAAACACAACATCATAAAACCATTGAAAACCCAATATTCAATGCTCACTTGCCAAGTTTTTCAAGCATCATGCTATAGTTAAGCCTAATATTGCGATGATAGGAAGAGAAAAAAATGAAAAAAACATGGTCTTGTGTGTTGGGTATATTGGCATTGCCCATGACCTCTTGGGCAGCTGATTTGCAGCCTGATGTTAATTTGGTACAAGACAGACAGCATGTGGTCATTAATGTGCCACAATTGCGTCTATTTGTGTACAAAGATGGCAAATTCATCAGCTCTCACCCTATCGCTGTGGGCAAAAATCGCACCAAAACCCCCATTGGTGAATACCAAATTGGCGACAAAGCCTTTAACCCTACTTGGCATGTACCTGTGAGCATCCAAAAAGAAATGGCGTCACAAGGCAAACCAGTGGTTAAAACCATTGCCCCTGGCCCTTCCAATCCCCTAGGCCCTGTTTTTGTTCGCTTTGGTGCACCCAAGCTTGGACTGGGTATTCATGGTACATCAGCACCAAGTAGTGTTCCTGGTGTTCGTAGCCACGGCTGCGTGCGCATGAAAAGCCCAGAAGCTTTGCAATTTGCCAAGAACATCAACCGTGGCTCGCAAGTATCGGTGATTTACCAAATGGCTGTTTTAAGCAAAGATGACAAAGGTCATTTGTGGTTATCTGCTTATGGCGACCCTTATTTAATGAAAAATCTCAATGTTGGTAAACTGAAAGAAGCTGCCCGATCTTGGGGTGAGCAAAATGATAAAAAGATTATCGAAGCGCGCATTGATACTGCACTTAAAAACCGCAATGGTCGCCAAACTTGTTTGACTTGCCAAAGCCCAGATAGCAAACTGGCTGCCACAGCCAAAGTCACCCCTGTCAAATGGTTAAGCCCAGAGAATAAAAACACTGAGGCGACACCTGAAACAGACAATACTGCACCTGATAATGCTGAACCTGTTGTCGAAATTGACGAACCAACAAACAGCCCAGAACAGTCTATGGACACATCTGCTCAGCAAACTTTGGCACCAATCAATACCACAACCATGCCAATGCGCAGTCGCCAAGAAGAAACTGAACTGAAACCCATCAACCAAGAGTTGTTGTTTTAATCATTTTTTCTTAACATGAATGCCAACATGCAATAACAAAAAAGCCAAATCAATTGATTTGGCTTTTTTTGATAAAACGAAAAACTTAATGGCCACCAATGTGCAAAGTGCTGTTACCACCACCAACACCTGTTGTGTTGACATTGTATGTTGCACCACCAGTGCTAACTTTAGTAGTACCTGTTGTAATGCCGCCAGTAATTTTGCCGCCCATTTCAACATTGCTACCACCGCTGCGATTACCCAAAGTGCCATAATCTGAGGCACAAGCACTCAACAACAAGGCTGCACATAAACCGGTCAATACTGTTTTCATTTTACAACTCCTTCAATGGCCAAATGGCACACATAATGATAAATCTACACTTATCTTAAGTAAATTGCTGCCAACTGTATAGTCTTTTGCCAAGAGCCACTCTTGTGTACTTAAGCGTAAAACAAGGTTTTTCCCTTGCCACAAAACACACACAGCCACCCCTTCAACCCAATAATCCACCCTAACAATTGACACCTCCTCACCTTGTTGATAATCCAAGCGAATCGCGGATTGTGGGATGTAGCAATCAACAAAAACATTGTCACAACCCAAAAGATTGGCAACAGTGGCATTCAGTGGTCGAGTCAGTAGTGTTTGTGGCGTTCCTTTTTGCACAATTTTACCCGACACCATCACAGCAATGTCATCAGCATGCAACAAGGCTTCATTTTTATCGTGGGTGACAAATAACGTGGGAATGGCCTTTTCTTGGCATTGACCAAACACCAATTGCTGTAACTGCCCCTTCAAATGAGCATCCAAACTGGAAAAAGGCTCATCCAATAACAAAGCATGTGGTGATGTCACCATGGCTCGAGCCAAAGCAACCCGTTGTTGCTCACCACCTGATAACTGATGTACAGATTGTCGACATTTATCAGCCAAACCCACTTGTGCCAAATAATCATGTGCCAGTTGCTCTGCCATTTTTTTTGCCATGCCTTGCCGACGCAAACCAAAAGCAACATTGTCCAAGACACTCAAATGGGGAAATAAAGCAAAATCTTGAAACATCAATGCCATTTGCCGCTTTTCTGGTGGCAAATGACTGATGTCTTGTTGATTCAAGAGGATTGTTCCTGAGATAGGTGGCAACAAACCCGCGACCATTTTCAATAAACTGCTTTTACCACAACCCGATGCTCCCAATAAAGCCACAACTTGACCTGTGCCCACGGTTAAATCAATATGATCGGCCACCACTTGCTCACCAAAACGCTGAAAAAGCTGTTGCAGTACTAAGCTCATGAGGATTTTTTCCCTTTTGCAATGTATTTATCATCTAGGCACAAAAAGATACCACCAGCCAACAACATTAACACCAGCGACAACACCATGGCTGCTTGTTGGTTCTCTTGCCCTGCCCGACCCAATAATTGATAAATCAAGGTGGTCAACGTCATCCACTCAGGGCGTGACAAGAATAAACTGGCCGCAAACTCACCAATACATGTTGCAGCTGCAAATGTCATGCCTCGGCGCAGTGCTGGCTTAATCAATGGGAAAACCACCCACTGTTGGGTTTGCCAAGCACTGGCACCCAAGTTTCGTGAAGCATGGCGATATTGCTCAGGCAAACTATCAAGCAATGACAACACATCTTTGGTGACAAAAGGATAAGCCAATAAAGTGTAAGTTCCAATGAGTATCACCAAGGAAGCTGTCCAATCGGGGTACAGCACCAATAAGCCAAATGCCATCACCACAGGTGACACCATAAATGGCAAAAATGTACTCAATCGCCCCAAGCGCATACGGTGTGCCCAAATGGCGTGTAATACACCCAATAAAGTAGCACAACACAATGCCATCAAGGTGAATCGAAAACTATTGCCAATGGCTAACCATGTCTGTGTGTCTGTCATAATGCACCAGCTACTACCTGCCATTGCAGCTTGCCACACCACTGCCAACAAAGGTGCGGCGCAGCACATTAA
>JASLDB010000209.1 GCA_030151665.1 Neisseriaceae bacterium | reverse complement strand
ACTGAAAATGATTAGATTATCTCTATTGTAAATATTGTGTCTACACAATGTATGTGGGGTATAAGCATTTATTGCTTAGGAGATAATTAATATTCTGTAAATTATTGGAGTACTGTAGATAAATCCATCTGTAGCTGTTTAAAAGAGAATGTAAGGTATTTTGTGTAAATGATTTTTTCACCAATATTAAGTGATTGATTAATATTTTATCAAAAAGGATCATGAACCAATTCATGGCTGAATGCCAGTTTCTAATCGGTACGACCCAGTTTTTAGAGGCTGCCATTACTGTTAAATAAATTGCTTTCTTGACCGAATTGTCTGGTGAGAATATCTTACGCTTTTTTGTTGTGTATTGAATGACGCTGTTTTTAATGATTCAATGGTTTTAAGAAAGTTGTGACCTTTTTTATAGTCCTTCCGGATCATAAAGCATAAATTATTTTGTACCATGAGTAGACATAATAACTCGTCTGACCAAAATACACACTGCGCAAGAGAAAAGCAAACTTGTTCAGCGAATGCATTATTTATTTAATAAATAATTGAACCATAAAAGTATTTTGTTATTGGGTGCTACTTGTGGTGATGGCTTCCACTACAGTTTTCGAACTTTATACTTGAATCTGCTTATATTTTACAGCCAGTAGAAGCTGATTTAAGGAACTTGCAGGCAAAAATGCCGAAAATGAACAATCGAGATGCCTTGGATTGGATTTAAGAAATGTGGTCAAGATTATGTCATTTTTATTTTAAATATTTCTATTGATTCAAATTATTGGTATGTTAGTATGGTTTTTAAATACGCTATCATATTGTCGTCAATTGATGAAAAGGTGGGTTTATGAGTAACTTTTTTTGTACTAAACGCCATGGATTACTGCTTGCTTTGTTTATATTCTTTGCATCTTATGTTTATGCAGATGTGACGCTGTATTCTGGTCCAGTACGACCTATACATTTATCTGAATCAAATCCAGAGGCATTTAAGCAACTACAAGAAAAAGCGAGAGCTGGTGATTTACAAGCACGATATGATATGAGTCATAAGTATCGTAATACTCATGACAGGTTATCATTTGAATTATGGCAATGGATGAATGAATTGAGTGAAAAAAACTATCTTGATTCACAAGAAAGATATTTAAATTATCTAAATTTAAATAATCAGCTTACTTTAGCGGAGGCAGATTATTATTGGCGTAAATTTAAAAATCCAGTTGCTGCCTATTATCTAGGTAACATATATGAATATGGCAGCAATGATACAGTTAAGAATGAGAAAAAATCCCAGCAATATTATTTATTTGCAGCTAAAAAAAACTATACCCCAGCAATGCTTAAATTAGCTCAACAGTTTGAGGTCACTTCGATGAAGGATGCTGTCTATTGGTATGAAAAAGCAGCACGAAATAATGATAACGTGGCTATTATGACAATAACATTGTTTGCTTACGATGGGTTGGTACCTAAAGAAAAAATGAATATTACGACTGAGTATTATCAAGACTTATTGCAATTAAATAAAGATAATGCTCAGTTGCAAGAGATTGTTGATAAATTAGGGACGCAAAATAAACTTTCTCCTAATGCCTATAGGCTGTTAGTGTCTGATGCTAAAGTTCATGGTAGTGCATATGCAGCTAAAGCCATGGGAGATATTTATACGGCGCCATTTCCTGAAATGTATTATCGTGATGCGTTACAGTTTTATAAAGAAGCTATAGATTTAGGTTATAAGCCTGCGGAAGAAGCTTATCGGAACCTATGTGTTCGTTACTATCCTCCTTCTAAGCATGAGCTTGAGTGTGGTATTCAAGATCGCTGAGCACACCTCGCTACTTAAACTCACTGAAGGGAGCTACTATACATTATTCCCTTTGGTCAGTCATTTGATATAAAGGCGTTCAAATATGCTTCTTCTTCACCCAGCTTATTGCATAAGCTATCGGACATGCTTATTTGACTTGATAACAAAAAGTCCATATCTGTGATTGTAAAAGGGTAGATATGGACTAATTTTCAAACTATTTTATTATTCTACAATAACCGTTTTTAGTCGATATTTATTCTACCGTCACCGATTTGGCTAGGTTTCTTGGCTTGTCGACATCCGTGCCACGGGCAAGGGCGGCGTGGTATGAGAGCAATTGAACGGGAATCACATGCACAATGGGTGATAAAACACCAACGTGGCGTGGGGTGCGAATCACATGCACACCGTCCGAGCCTTCAAAATTGCTGTCCAAATCGGCAAAAACAAATAATTCACCACCACGGGCGCTGACTTCTTGCATATTGGCTTTGACTTTATCCAATAGTTTGTCATGCGGTGCAATCACCACCACTGGCATGGTTTCATCAACCAAGGCCAAAGGACCATGTTTGAGTTCACCTGCTGGGTAAGCTTCAGCGTGGATATAGGTAATTTCTTTGAGTTTTAATGCACCTTCTAGGGCTATGGGGTAGTGAATGCCACGCCCCAAGAATAAGGCATTATTGTGTTTGGCAAACTGTTGTGACCAAGCCGTAATTTGTGCTTCAAGATTCAAAGTGTGTTGGACACTGCCTGGCAATTGGCGCAATTCTTGGCTAAACTGGGCTTTTTGCGCTTCACTCACCAAGCCACGAGCATGACCCAAACTCACGGCTAAACCAAATAAGGCAACCAATTGGGTACTAAAAGCTTTGGTTGATGCCACGCCAATTTCCACACCAGCACGGGTGTAAAACACCAAATTGCTTTCACGTGGTAAGGCACTTTCCATCACGTTACAAATGGATAGGCTGTGTTTGTGTCCCAGTTTTTTCGCATATTTCAGTGCTTCCAAAGTATCCAATGTTTCGCCAGATTGAGAGATGGTTACCACCAATTGCTTAGGGTTCACAATCACATCGCGATAGCGGTATTCACTGGCTACTTCAATGTCTGTTGGGATTTTGGCAATGCTTTCTAGCCAGTATTTGGCGGTCAAACCAGCATAATATGACGTACCACATGCCAAGATTTTGATGCTATCAATGTCTTGGAAAATTTCAGGTGCATTGTCGCCAAAAATACGAGCATCAAAGTTATCATCAATCAACACTTCGGCAGTGTCGGCAATGGCTTTGGGTTGCTCGTAGATTTCTTTTTGCATGAAATGGCTATAAGGGCCTAATTCCAAAGATGCCAATGATAAGTTGGATACTTTGATTTCTCGCTCTGTGCTTGCGCCAGTTTTGTCCACCAATTTGTCAATGCCTTGGCAAGTTAAGCGGGCAATATCACCATCTTCTAAGAAAACAACATTGCGAGTGTAGGCGATAACGGCCGATACATCGGATGCAATAAAGGTTTCTTGTTCACCCAATGCCACAAGTAGTGGGCAGCCCATGCGAGCCACAACCAATTCTTCAGGTTTGTCTTGGGCAATCACACCAATGGCAAATGCACCATGAAAACGCTGACAAGCAGCTTGAACCGCAGCAAATAAATCGCCATGTTGTGCATGGGTGTATTCATGGTGAATACTGTGTGCAATGATTTCGGTATCGGTTTGCGAGGTAAACGCATAACCCAAACCTTGTAAGCGAACACGTTCGGCTTCAAAGTTTTCAATAATGCCATTGTGTACCACTGCAATTAAATCTTGGGATACATGAGGATGGGCATTGGGTTCAGTTACACCGCCATGCGTAGCCCAACGTGTGTGGCCAATGCCCAATCGACTTTGCAATTGGGCTGCATGGGTAGCAGATTCTAACTCTGCTACACGACCAACACGGCGAATGCGTTCAATACCATTATCAGTTAAAGCTGCAATGCCGGCTGAATCATAGCCGCGATACTCAAGGTGTTTCAAGCCGCCGACCAAGAAGTCAACGACATTATTTTGTTGTCTAATGGCTCCAACAATACCGCACATAATTAATCCTTATACTTTCTTATCGGTTTTTTCGGGGCGTTTCCAGTTGGCAAGGCTTACTTGTCGTGAGCGACCAATGGTTAGCTGATTTTCTGGGCAGGTTTTGGTAATCACACTGCCTGCGCCCGTGGTGGCCAAATTTTCAATGCGAACAGGCGCAACCATCATGGTGCCTGAACCGATACGAACATTGTCACCAATGTCTGTTTTGAATTTATTGACACCATCGTAATTGCAAGTAATGCTACCAGCACCAATATTGGTATGGTGTCCAATGGTCGCATCGCCTAAATACGTTAGGTGATTGGCTTTGCTGCCATTGCCCATGGTGGTATTTTTTACCTCAACAAAGTTACCAATGTGTACATTTTCACCCAATTTTGCATTGGGGCGTAGGCGAGCAAATGGGCCAATACGAGCACCATTGCCCACTTCGCAGTTTTCTAAATGACTAAAAGGGGCAATATGAACACCATTGGCAATCACCACGTTGTTTAATACCACATGGGCACCAATCACCACATCGTCACCTAGACTACAATCACCTTCAATGACCACGCCAACATCAATGCTCACATCTTGACCATGTTGTAAGCTGCCACGCATGTCTAAGCGGTGCGGATCCATTAAGGTTACACCAGCTTTTAATAAGGCTTGGGCTTGCTCAAATTGGAAAATACGTTCTAGCTCAGCCAATTGAACTTTGTTGTTAATGCCTGCTGCCAAGTGGTGTTGTGCTACTTGAACGCCAGCAACAGTTTTGCCTTCAGTAACCGCTAAAGCAATCACATCTGTCAGATAATATTCACCTTGGTTATTATTATTTTGCAAAGCATTTAACCAACGTGCAATGTGCGCATTAGGTAGGCTTAATAAGCCAGTATTAAACTCTTGAATGGCTTTTTGTGCACTATTGGCATCTTTTTCTTCAACAATGCCAACGATGGCATGGTCGCTATTTCGAATAATACGACCATAACCTGTTGCATCTTCGATGGTGTCAGTGAGTAGGCTTAAGTCATCACCTGTAGCTGCAGTGGTCAATGCTTCTAATGTAGCCACATCAATCAAAGGCACGTCACCATACAAAACCAAGGTACGACCAGACTCAGGCAAATGGGGTAAAGCCATTTTTAACGCATGGCCAGTGCCCAGTTGCTCGGTTTGCTCTACCCAGTTAACGGCATAAGGGGTTTTGGCAATGACTTCATCTTTGCCATGACCCACCACCACAGTAATGCTTTGCGGGTTAAGCTTTTGGGCAGTTTCGATGGCACGAGCCAATAAGCTTTTTCCTGCAATTTGGTGCAATACTTTTGGGTGTTTTGAATACATGCGGGTGCCTTTTCCCGCTGCTAAAATAACGATGTGTAAATCGCTTAAGGCTTGCATGGTTATTCTTTCTTGTTAAGTGTGATTTTTAAAGCCAATGTTTTTGCTATTTAAATTGAGGCGCTTCCCAATGCGTACCTCGAACATCTTGTTCTTGTCCTGCATTTTCACGTGGTACAACATGTCGAACAGGGCGATGTTGATTGTAGCGTTGATTCTTAGAGTAGGTTCCATCTTCATAATACACACCCGAGCCAATAGGGGTGGTTTGGTGCAATCCGCGACTACCATCTTTTTTAGTATACGTTTCCCAACTACAAGCGCTTAAGCTAACTAGTCCAGCAATTACAAGCGTTGTGCGCAATAGCGTTTTCATCATGGCAAGGCTTCCGTTCGTTAAATAGGAGTATTATTTTGTTGATAAATGGGCAACAAATCTTGCAAAGAATGGGCATGGTAGTCACATTGTGAATTGGCATAGGTATTGGGGCCAAACCAAATGGTTTTCATGCCAAGTTCCTTGGCTGTTATTAGGTTTTTTAGGCTGTCATCAACCATGACACAGTACTTAGCATCTAAGCTTTGTTGTTGACAAACCAAGTCAAAAGCTCGAGCTTTGGGCTTATACAGATAGTCTACATCATCTACACCCAATGCCGCTTGAAAATGGTGAGATATTTTAAGCGCGGACAGTAAGTGTTGTACATAAAAAGATGGCCCATTGGAAAAAACAATTTTTTGGGCACAAATGTTGGTTAATACTGTATCCAAATCCTTTTCAGCACACAGAACCTCAGTCATGGATGCTAAAGGGTGAGAGCTTTGTAAAAAGTCATTCAAGTCAATCTGTGGATGATGAATTTGAATACCCGCCAAGGTGGCACCATAGTCTTGCCAATATTGGGAGCGCAAAGCAGATGCGGCTTCTGTTGATAAGTCCAACTTTTGTGCCATGTAATGGGTCATGGCCTGATTAATAATGGCAAAAATACCCTTATCCGCACAGTGTAAGGTATTGTCTAAATCAAAAATCCAAGTAGCTTGCATGGGCGTGTTATTCGTGTCAAAACCAAGATAATGGTATGATTATAACTTAATATTAAGTGGCTGTTTTACGCTTTTGGTGAGTGGATCGCTCAGGAAATGACATACATGAAAAAAATACTGATGGCTTGTGGTTTGGGCTTATTAATGTTCTCACAAACTGCTTTGGCAGAAAAAATCTTGCGAGTGGCCGTACACAATTCATTTGCCGTGCCCAAACCATTATTGGCTGAGTTTGAAAAACAACATCATGTCAAACTGAGTTTGGTCAAAATGGGCGATTCAGGTGAAATTTTAAATAAACTGATACTAACCAAAGACAAACCCATTGCTGATATGGTGTATGGTTTAGACAATGTTTCTGTATACAAAGCCAAAGAAGCAGGGATTCTAGCCGCGAAACAACCTGTACCCAAAACCGCTGCATGGGCAGAGGTGCCTTATGCCGTGAGTATTAATTATGGTTATGTCACTATTAATTATGACAAAGCATGGTTTAAAAAATCAGGCTTGCCACTACCCAAAAGTCTATATGAATTAAGTTTGCCACAGTATAAAAATCTATTGGTGATGCCCAATCCTGCAACATCTAGCCCCGGTATGGCATTTTTATTGGCGAATATAGAAGGCTTTGGTGAAGATGTTGCCATGTCATGGTGGGGTTTGATGCGTCAAAATGGGGTGAAAATTACCAAAGGCTGGAGTGAAGCATATTACACCGAATTTACCCACAATGGTGGTTCACGCCCCATGGTGGTCAGTTATGCAACAAGCCCTGCGGCAGAAGTGTTTTTTAGCAAGAAAAATTTAACCGAATCCCCCACAGGTAATTTATTTTTAGGTGGTGGTATCTTTCGTCAAATTGAAGCTGCTGCCGTGCTAAAAGGCAGTCAAAATGAGCAAGACAGTGCAGCATTGATTGATTTTTTACGCAATCCAAAAACACAGTTGGCGATTCAAACTGAAATGTGGGTTTATCCAGTTAGCCAAGGCGTACCTTTGGCAAAGAGCTTTCGTTTTGCCAGCCTGCCCAAAGCACACAGCACTGCCAATGCACAGACCATTAGCCAAAACCAAAAACAGTGGTTAAGCCGCTGGACACGCACTGTTTTGCGATAAGTTATTCATGAAAGCACAACACCGTAAACTGTTGGCCGCATGTTGGGCCGCCATATTGCCCATGGCGGCTTTGTTGATTTTGGTGGTGGCGCCATTGTGGGCGATTGTGACTTACGATAAGCAAAACTTATCGTGGTCTATTTTGACTGATGACTACATGCAGTGGCGCATGATTTGGACTTTTTCCCAAGCATTATTAACATGTTTGATTACGGCTGTATTGAGCTTGCCATTGGCTTGGGTCTTGAATCGGTATCATTTTTGGGGGCGAGATACTGTATTAAAATTACTATTATTGCCTTTTGTCATGCCAACTTTGGTGGCGGGCATGGGTGTTTTGGCCTTATTGGGTCCTAATGGTTATTTGGGTGTGGATTTAACCGATACACCATGGCTACTAATTTACGGTAATGTCTTTTTTAATTTGCCCATTATGGTGCGAGCAGTTTTACAAGGCTTGGCTTTGCTGAGTACCAATCGTCTGTCTGCGGCGAGAAGTTTGGGTGCCAATGCTTGGCAGGCATTTTGGTTGGTGAGCTTTCCTGTTGTTCGACCTTGGTTAGCAGGTGCCATGTGCTTGGTATTTTTGTATTGTTTTTCAGGGTTTGGCTTGGCACTGGTTTTGGGCGGTATGCAGTATGCGACCATTGAAGTGGAAATTTACCAACTGATTGCTTATGAACTTGATATGAATACCGCCAGTGTTTTGGCGCTACTCATGTTATTGGGTACCGCTGTGGCAGCCATTTTGTATGGACGCATTAGTCAAACCACGGCTCATATGGCAGAACACAGTCAAATTACATTGCAAGCGGCTAAAACATGGCAAGACAAAACAGTGGTAGTACTGGCAGTATCCATTTTGTTAATGTGCTGCGCCAACAAAGGTGCGGCGCAGCACATTAA
>JASLDB010000190.1 GCA_030151665.1 Neisseriaceae bacterium | reverse complement strand
TTAATTAGTGTTTTTTTTGAATGATGCTGCTTATGCCTGTTGTTCTGTTTAAAGGGCATGCCAAGGCATGCCCTGATTGGTTTTTTGGATGGCTCAATGAAAATAAGCATCAATCGATTGATGATTTAAAACTGCTTTGTCGCCCATGTGTATCTTACACAGTCGATAAAAAGGATTAGCATGAAATCCTCACCATTGTTTTTGATTTTAACCCGCAATGATTTATTTTATTGGCAAAATTCATTTCGTGTGTCTTGGCAACAATGGCAAGCCATCCGCAATGGTGTTCGGAAAAATCAAACACAAGCCTTATATAAAATGGCCAATTTGTATTTGACAGGTTGCCGTGTCCAAAGAAATTATGCCAAAGCCTATGTGTTATATGCCAAAGCTGCTTGGCAAGGTCATGCAGCGGCATTGAACAATATGGCGGTGATGAATGACTTGGGCTTGGGGCGTGTTAAGAATCAAAAAATGGCATTGATGTTTTACAATGTATCTGCTCCACATGGTTTGGTTCAAGCCCAATTCAATCTAGGCCATTACCATTACAACAGTCACCACAAAGCTGCTGATAGTTTGGCGCAGATGTGGTTTACCATGGCTGCCAAACAACAATATCCCAAAGCATTGCTTTATCTTGGAGACATCCATGAGTTTGTGCATGGTGGTAAAGATAATATGAAAAGAGCCTTTGCTTATTACCACCAAGCAGCAATTTTGGGCAATTACATTGCCCAATGTTCTGTGGCTATCTGTTATGAGGAGGGGAAAGGGACTCGAAAAAATTATTCTCAAGCCAAAAAGTGGTATGTTTTATCAGCAAAACAAGGGTATTCCTATGCTCAAAACCGATTGGCCTTAATGTATAACTTGGGTCATGGGGTGCAAAAAAATTCTGCCAAAGCAATCCAATGGTATCAGCGTGCAGCTAAACAAAATAATCTCGATGCCATGCACAATCTTGCTAATTTATATAGAAAAAAAGGATTCATGAAGAAGGCACTAGCGTGTCGGCATAACGCTTGTCGTGTGGGTGGTGCTGAGCAAATGTTTAACTTGGGCATGGAATATCGCAAGTGTTATGAAAAAGATATTGATGTTTCTAATAGCAAGGAACAAGCCCTTTATTGGTATACCCAAGCGGCACAAGCGAATTATGTTGATGCCCAATTTGTGTTGGGCAGCATGTACGAGGAAGGAGACATGGTTGAGGAAAACCCTCAATTGGCTTTTTTCTGGTTTTTACGGGCAGCCAAGAATCATGACTTAACAGCAACGTGGCTGGTTGGGCATTATTACGAAACTGCTTATGGTGTCGCTCAAGATTTGAGTTTGGCACGGCAGTATTATCACAAAGCAGCCAAGCGAGGGGATAGGGAGGCTCAGTATTGTTATGCTCGGCTATTGAAATATGGTCAGGGTGGACAACAAAACCTCCAGCAAGCTTTGTTTTGGTATAAAAAAGCGGCAAAAACGGGTCACACTGATGCGCAATTTGCATTGGGGTTTATTTACCTTAGTATGAGTGGGCGAATTTGTCGGAAAAATGCAGCCAAAGCCATTGCTTATTTGCAATTGGCAGCCCATTCCAATCGAGACGGTATTGCATGGTGCTTAGCCGTTGCTTACGAAACCATGCAAGAGTATGTTTCTGCCAGAAAATGGTATTTAAAAGACTTTCAGCAAACAGATAGTGGGGTCAGTGCATGCTCTTTGGCTTGTCTTTACCGTGATGGGCTAGGTGGTAAAAGAAACAGTCAAAAAGCCAAGCGGTATTTTTTGATTGCAGCCGAAAAAGGCGATGTCGATGCCCAGTACCTTTTGGCTTTGATGTACGATAAGGGGGATGGAATCAAGCAAAATCGTGCTTTGGCAGAAAAATGGTATTTGGCTGCAGCCCAACAATACCATATTGATGCCATGTACAATTTGGGATTGCTATATGACAATCAAGCCAACTACCAAGTTGCCAGAAAATGGTATCGCCAAGGCGCGAAACTGGGTGAAAGAGATTCGCAAAATAATTTGGCACTTTTGTATCAAAATGGCTTGGGTGGGCCTGTGGATTTGAAAAAAGCATATCGTTTGTTTGCATTGGCAGCACACAATGGCAATAGCCATGGCATGGCTAATTTGGGTGTGATGTATTTACAAGGCAATGGTGTTGTGAAGGACACAGCGAAGGCTTTGCATTTCTTGCATTTGGCTGCAGAGCAAAATAATGATTTTGCTCAAGAGCAATTGGGGCAGATTTATTCAGAAGGTGTGCTGGTCAAACAAGACAAAAAACTGGCCAAAAAATGGTTTAAAAAAGCAAGCCATAAGCAATAAGAATGGATTGGTTGAAAGCAAGAAATGTTTGGTGAATGAAAGAGCATAGCTGGTGCTGTCTTTTTCATTTTCAAATTTTATCAAGGGATGCAAGGTGATTGTATTTCTTGATGAAGAACTTCAAAACAATGATTGATTTTATCTAAGGTATAGCGGTTTTTTGTTGATACCAAATTGCCAATGATTGTGTTAACAGCCAAGGTATTGGTATGATTATCCATAATGCTGTGTGATTTATACAAAAATTTACAAAATGATTTCTTTTATTAATTGGATATTTCGCATAATATCGCTGAATAATTAATTAAGGAAACACACCATGAAATTATGGGCAATTGCCGTCATGGCATTGGGTTTAACGGCATGTACTTTTACTGCCAATACCCCAGACAAAGTCACTTTGCATTCTGATGGCAAAGTAACCATTGAAAATGGTCATTCAAACAATGGGTCATATAAACATTGTCCACCAGGGCAAGCCAAAAAAGGGCGTTGTTAATCAAAAAAACCAGTGCAGATGCGCTGGTTTTTTGTGTTGGCATGGTATAAACCAAATCTGATTCATTTGGGTGGTTTCAAGCAAACCAGTCAGGTAGCAAAACTATATTAAATGGTTTATTCAGATCAAATTGTGCCGCTTTCACATTCTGCTGCTACATCGGTTATATTCAATCTATCACTTTTACCACCTTATTTGTCATTAATCGCTAATTATTTTGGCAATGGCATTTGCTGTTTCATTTGGGTGGCTGATGGGAAAATAATGGCCATAGGGCATTTGTTCAATCAGCTTATGCTCTGTTGGTATGGTATAACTTTTATCGAGTGTGCCCCATATAACATGAAAATGAGGATTGGTTTTTTTGCCTAAGTTCATTTTTTTCAAAACTTGATTCAATTGTAGTGTTGTATTGAGAATTCTAGGCGAACGAAAACTTTGTTTGAGGCGCGTTAAATAGTCATGATTTGGTGCTTCATGGGTGAGCCACAGTCCTTTTCGATGAAAATAAGTGGCTAATTGCCGCATAGAACAGGTGCGTAAGATGATTTTGCTTAATATCGGGCAAGGTTCTGTTCCCACTTTATTAATAGGAGGTTGTAACAAAATGACTTTGTCGTCATTGCTTAAGCATTGTTGGGCATAAGCTTCTATTAGCAAAGCAGCACCAAAAGAATGACCAATAAAAATAGATTCTTTCGGAAGTGTTTTTTTGATGGCATGGATCATTTGTCGGTATGGGTCGAGTGTATTTTCCCCTTTTTGAAATGGTGATCTACCCAAACCAGGTAAATCCACAATAATAATGCTTCTACCTGTTTTTTGGTTTAATTCAATTCCCAAATTAAATAAATCACTGCCATCGCTAAATAAACCATGTAAAAGGACAATGGGCGTGTTTTTACCTGGCAATTGATAACTGGTGATGCCTTGAATATTGCTTCTATGCCAAATAGGCATGATTTGTTCTTTGGGATATGTTAAACGAAAATCAATGTCTGCTACTGCCATGGGAATGTTGGTGGCAGGTATTTTTTTGACCAAATTGGGATTGAAATTTTTTTGAATGCTTGTGTTATCAAATGATTGGTCAGTCAGAAAATTTAAACTGCTGGTGGGAATGCCAGTGAATCGACTGCCACCCCAAGTCATTGCCCATTTCAATACTGCTAGAGGCAGTGTGAAACGGGGAGTTTTGATGTTCATGCTCTGGGTGACAATGGACATGAGGTTTGGTAAGTTGTGGTCAAGTTCACGATCCGCAACGAGGGTGTAAGTCATGTCTTGATGGGATTCATTAACAATGGTTTGAGTAATAAACGTCGCTAAAATATTGTTATTGATTAAGGGTAGTCTATGGTTCTTACCACCAGGAATTATGGGTAAAAAACCACCACGAATGGTTTTGATAAATAGGCCAAAACCTTCTAATTGTGTTGTACTGCCTGTTTGGTCATCGCCAATTACAGTTGGTGGATTAATGACTGCTAAGGGAATGCCTATTTTTTTGGTTTCTTGCCGAATATAGATGTCTGCTAAAAATTTCATTTGCTCATAGGGTGGAGCGTGCATTAATAAGGGGTGTACTTCCTTAAAAACATTCGTCTTTTCCCAAATAGAAGAATCATGGGTAAAAGGGCTCATGTAGCCCACAACGTGAACAAATTTTTTAAGCCCTTTGTTATCATGAATCTCTTTGGCCAAATCCATAACACGTTTGCTGCCTTCTAAAAAAGAATCCTTGGCCAATTGTTGTGATAATGTAATGTCCATGGGACCACCACAATGCAAGATGACATCGGTTGCCAAAACCGATGCTTTGTCCATTGAACTCAAACCCAAGGCTGGCAGGGTTAAATCACCTTTGACCAAATGCACTTTTTCAGGAGCAATGTTTTTTAATGCTGCTGCTTTGTCTGTGTTTCTAACCAATAATGTTAGAGAAACATCTGCTAAAGCCAGTTGCTTTACAACGGCTTGGCCAATAAATCCCGTTGCACCGATCATCAGTATATTCATGGTAACCTATCTTT
>JASLDB010000184.1 GCA_030151665.1 Neisseriaceae bacterium | reverse complement strand
TTCCACCGTGCCTGCACCCACATAATTGACCGCAGCAGCAGCATTAATCGCCGCTTCTCGCATGGCTCTTAAATAATGCTCAGGCACATTCGGTGCAGGTGCTTCTTCTAACACTTTTTGGTGACGACGCTGCACCGAGCAATCCCGTTCAAACAAATGCACATAATTGCCATGCTTATCACCAAATACTTGTACTTCAATGTGTCGGGGTCTGGTGATGTATTTTTCAATCAACACATCATCATTGCCAAAGCTCGATAAAGCTTCACGTTTGCAACTGGCTAGCGATGTGGCAAAATCTTCACGATTTTCGACCAAACTCATGCCTTTACCACCACCACCAGCACTGGCTTTAATCAAGACTGGATAGCCTATTTTATCGGCTTCTGATTGCAATAAGGCTGGGTCTTGGTCTTTGCCATGGTAGCCTGGTGTCAATGGCACATTGGCCGATTCCATAATGGATTTGGATGTGGCTTTTAAACCCATGGCGCGAATTGCAGCCACAGGTGGCCCAATAAATTCAATGCCATTGTCCAAACATGCTTGGGCAAATTCTTCATTTTCTGACAAAAAACCGTAACCGGGGTGAATCGCTTCTGCCCCTGTTTTCAAGGCTGCAGCAATGATTTTATCTTTGAGCAAATAGCTTTCTCGGGCTGTTTTACCACCTAAGGCAATGGCTTCATCAGCTTCTTTGACATGTTGGGCATGAGCATCGACGTCCGAATAAACTGCCACGGTTTTAACCCCCATGGCTTTGGCAGTGCGAATCACACGGCAAGCAATCTCACCACGGTTGGCAATCAATATTTTTTTAAACATGTTTTCTTCCTTTGTATTGTTGACCGTGTTAAATCTGTGCCCAAGTGGCAATTCGTTTATTTAAAAAGGCATCCAAGCCTTCTTTGGCTTCTAATCCTTGGCGCAAATGGGCAATGTGTTTGGCTGTGTCTAAACGCAATGCTTCTTCATCTTGAGCGTGGCGATTCATTTGAATCAAATCCTTACTTGCTGCTTGTGCCACAGGCCCCCCTTTTAAAAGCTCGGCAATCATTTGCAAAACACAAGCATCTAAATCATCAGGTGCAACAACTTCATGTGCCAAACCCATGCTTTTTGCTGTGATGGCATCAATGCGTTCTGCTGTTAAAAAATAACGAGCAGCTTGTCGCTCACCAATGGCAGCAATCACATAAGGGCTAATGGTTGATGGCGCCAAACCCAAACGAACTTCTGAAGTGGCAAATACCGCTTTGTCACTGGCAATACAAATATCACAAACACTTGCCAAGCCCATGCCACCACCCATGGCTGCACCTTGCACACGGGCAATGGTCGGTTGTGGTAGGGATTTGAGTAAGTGCAGCATTTTCGCTAAGCGCTCAGCATCGGCTTGGTTTTCCGCTACACTGGCATTGCCCACTGCTTTCATCCAATTTAAATCTGCCCCAGCAGAAAAACTTTTTCCTTTGCCTGCCAAAACCACTACTCGCACGGCTTGATTGGTGCTTAGCTTTTCAAAGCAAACGATTAACTCACTGATTAAATCAGCATTAAATGCATTGTGTAAATCAGGGCGATTTAACCATACCGTGGCCACTGCCCCATTTTCTTGGTAATCAATTAATGGTTCATTCATGTTGTTATCCTGCCTTTACATGCGAAATACGCCAAAATGAGTGGATTCAATAGGCTGATTCAATGTACTTGCCAAACTCAAGCCTAAAACACGGCGAGTGTCCGCTGGGTCAATCACCCCATCGTCCCACAATCTGGCTGAAGCATAAAAGGCATGCCCTTGTTCTTCATATTGGGCACGGATTTTGGCACGAAAATCCGCTTCTTCTTGGCTATCCCATGTTTGCCCTTGCAATGCCAAACCATCTTTACGCACCGTTGCCAATACACTGGCCGCTTGTTCACCACCCATCACAGAAATACGGGCATTGGGCCAAGTCCACAAATAATTGGGCGAATACGCACGACCACACATGCCATAGTTGCCTGCGCCAAACGAACCACCAATTAACACCGTGATTTTCGGCACTTTAGCCGTTGCCACGGCCATCACCAATTTGGCACCATGTTTGGCAATGCCATCGTTCTCGTATTTTTTACCCACCATAAAGCCAGTGATGTTTTGCAAAAACACCAAAGGAATGTTTCTTTGCGCACATAATTCAATAAAATGCGCACCTTTTTGTGCCGACTCAGCAAACAAAATGCCGTTATTGGCAATAATGCCCACGGGCATGCCATAAATGCGGGCAAAACCTGTAATCAATGTGGTCCCAAAACGGGGTTTGAATTCATCCAAATCCGAGCCATCAACAATGCGGGCAATGATTTCACGCACATCAAATGGCTTGCGAGTGTCACTTGGAATCACCCCATAAATGTCTTCAATATTGTGCACGGGCTCTTGGTAATCTTCATTAATCACACAAGGCTTGGCTGGTGTTCGATTCAAATGGCTAATTACTTGTCTTGCCAAACCCAAAGCATGCTGGTCATTGTCTGCCAAATAATCTGCCACCCCAGAAATGCGGGTGTGAACATCGCCACCGCCCAATTCCTCTGCGCTCACCACTTCACCAGTAGCAGCTTTCACGAGTGGTGGCCCACCCAAGAAAATGGTGCCTTGTTCTCGCACGATAATGGTTTCGTCCGACATTGCGGGCACATAAGCCCCACCAGCCGTACAACTGCCCATCACCACTGCGATTTGAGCAATGCCTTTGGCAGACATTTGTGCTTGATTGTAAAAAATTCGACCAAAGTGATCACGATCGGGAAACACCTCATCTTGTAACGGCAAATAAGCACCACCCGAATCCACCAAATACAAGCAAGGCAAGCCATTTTGTTCGGCAATTTCTTGGGCGCGCAAATGCTTTTTTACCGTCATTGGATAATATGTGCCGCCTTTGACCGTGGCATCATTGGCCACAATCATGCAAAGTTGACCGTTGATTTTGCCAATACCCGCCACCACACCAGCCGATGGCACTTCATTGCCATACATGCCATTGGCGGCCAATTGGCCAATCTCCAAAAAACTACTGCCCTTATCCAACACCAAATTAATGCGTTCACGCACCAATAATTTGCCACGGGCGATGTGTTTGGCACAGGCTTTTTCACCACCACCTAACTGCACTTGGCGGCTTAAAGCCTGCCAATCAGCAACTTGTGTGAGCATGGCATCGCGGTTGATTTTAAATTCTTCACTGCGTGGGTTGATTTGACTTTGAATCAGCGCCATGTTACTTCCCCTTGTTTATTTTGATTCGTTAAACAATTCACGGCCAATTAACATGCGGCGAATTTCCGATGTGCCTGCACCAATCTCATACAATTTGGCATCTCGCCACAAACGACCCACACCATATTCATTGATATAACCATTGCCACCCAAGGCTTGAATGGCCTCACCTGCCATCCATGTGGCTTTTTCGGCTGCGTACAAAATCGCACTGGCAGCGTCTTTACGCAAACTTCTGTCATGGTCGGCTTTGTCACACGCCTGACCCACGCTGTAAACCAATGCTTTACACGCTAACCAAGTTGAATACATATCTGCTAACTTGCCTTGCATTAATTGAAATTCACCAATGGCTTGACCAAATTGCTTTCTATCATGCAAATACGGAATCACTTGATCTATGCAAGAAGCCATAATGCCCAATGGGCCACCACTCAATACCGCACGCTCATAATCCAAACCACTCATCAACACTTTCACACCGTTGCCTACACCACCCAAAATATTGTCCTCAGGCACTTCACAATCATCAAAGAAAATGGGGTAAGTATTGGAACCACGCATGCCCAATTTATCCAAGTGCGAACCATGCGAAAAGCCTTTCATGCCTTTTTCAACCAAAAAAGCGGTAATGCCTTTGGGACCCGCATGAATATCGGTTTTGGCATACACCACCAAAACATCAGCATCACCGCCATTGGTAATCCACATTTTCGAACCATTTAAAACGTATTTATCGCCTTTTTTTTCTGCTCGCAACTGCATGCTCACCACATCAGACCCTGCATTCGGTTCAGACATGGCCAAGGCACCAACATACTCACCAGAAACCAATTTTGCCAAGAAACGACTTTTTTGCTCATCATTGGCATGGCGGTTAATTTGATTCACACACAAATTCGAATGGGCGCCATAAGACAAACCAATGGCAGCACTCGCACGAGAAATTTCCTCCATCGCCACAATATGTGCCAAGTAGCCCATATTGGAACCACCAAACTCTTCACCCACCGTCATGCCAAGCAAACCCATCTCACCCAGTTTTGGCCACAAATGGGCAGGGAATAAATTGTCTTGGTCTACCGATGCTGCCAATGGCGCAATCTCTTGGTCACAAAATGTTTTTACTGCATCACGCAACATATTGATGTCTTCGCCTAAGCCAAAATCCATGGTTCTGATTTGCATTTCTTTTCTCCATTTGTGTCTTTTTTGATGGTATTGATTGATTAAATCACATGCAGACTAAATAATGAATCTATATTCAGTTTCATCATAGCTGAACTTTTGAAAAAAGTGAATATAAATTCATTACATGATTTATTATTCATATTAATAAAAACACAAAACGGTTATAATAGAAAAAAACAAGACTTAGGGTTAAACATATAAATGGCTTATAAACGCTCTCCCATGATGCAAGCAAGGTTAGAACAAACTCGCCAACAAATCATCCAAACTGCCCGACAAATCATTGCGGAAGGTGGTTTTAAAGATGCACAGGTTTCCACCATTGCTGAAGCGGCTGGTATTTCAACGGGGTTGGTATACCGTTATTTCTCATCTAAATCACAATTATTGGTCGAGATTTTGACTGATGCGGTGATGTTGGAAATCAACTTGATTGATGCCATTGGCAAAAGAAATGACAAAAGTGCCACCGATAACCTTGCCGATGCTGTGCGCTCATTCACACGCCGTGCCTTAAATGGCTCGAAACTCGCCTATGCTTTTATGGCAGAGCCAGTTGATACATTGGTTGAAGCTGAGCGCATTCGCTGCCGCCGCTTATTTGCCAATGCCATTGTGAATATTTTGACCCAAGGCGTGGACAATGGCGAGTTTACCTTACAAGACATCGACATCACCGCCACTTGTATTATCGGTGCCATGACAGAAGCCGTGCTTAGCCCCATTACCCCAAGCAATCCATCCCCCATCGACAAAGAAAAAATCATTACAAGTATTGTCGACTTTTGCCTCAAAGGCATTATTCGTTAACAGATACAAGGAGAAAATCATGAGTCAATTGCAAGCAGGTGCTTTTCAAGATTTGGCCGCAGAACACAGCCATTGTTTTGGCTGTGGCCCACATCACCCCACAGGCTTAAACATCAAAAGCCATTGGGATGAAACAGGTCAATTTGCCATTGCCAAACACCAACCACGTGAAGAGTTTTTGGGTTGGCCGGGCATGGTTTATGGTGGTTTATTGGCCATGCTCATTGATTGCCATAGCAACTGGACAGTCATGGCACACCAATACCGTGCAGAAAACCGTGATATTGGCACATTACCATCCATTGATTGCGTAACGGGCAATCTCAATATTCAATACCTCGCTCCTACCCCTATGGAACAAGAACTCACTCTCAAAGCCTATATTGAAGGTGAAGTGGGCAAAAAAACCCGTGTAATTTGTGAAGTTTGGTGCAATGGTCACATGACAGCCAAAGCCGATTCTGTTTTCGTGCGTGTGGATATTGCTGCCGTCAGAGCCAAAGCCAAAACCATCGCAACAGCTTAAAATACCAAACCCAAGGGGGCTTTACTTCAAGATAAAAAAGCCCTTTTCTATTGATTAATGAATTCTATTTACGCAACAAAGCACTTGTAAATTCTCAATCATCTCTACGCTGTTACTTTTTAAATAACGCTTCTAACCAATCTAAAAAATCCTGGCAATATGAGGGTCGGTATTTTTTGTTGGTAATAATCAATTGAATGGGCAAGATTAACGGGGTAATCTCAGGCAAAATAGGCAACAATTCACCACTTTCAATATATTGTTTGGCATCCAGCTCAGGGATTTGAATCAATCCCAAACCATGTAAGGCACACTGTAAGTAGCTTTCAGTATCGGCAACGGTACAAATGGATTTCATGCGTCTATTTTGTTCAGCAAAATGCAACAATGTGTGATGACTTCGTGTGGCAACTGCCCCATAACCGATAGCCAAATGCTGTTCCAAATCTGCCAAAGATTGCGGATGACCATATTGCTTTAAATAGGTTTTCGAAGCCAAAGTCAATAATGGACTTTGGCCAATCTCTTTGGCAATCAAATAATCATCCGCTTTTCCACCAACACGTAAAACACAGTCCAATTGCTCATCAATCAAGTGAGAAAAACCATCTTTGGTGCTCAAACAAATATTGATATTGGGGTATTGATGTTGAAATTGCGCCAAATTGGGAATGACAATTTGTGTTGCCAAACGAAGTGGTAAGCCCAAACTGATTTGTCCCTCCACTTTATGGCTTGGGTGCTTAGAGCGATTTAAGGTTTGAATACCATTTAAAAGGTGGTGAACATCTGCTAAAAAAAGCTGACCATCATTGGTCAAGGTGATTTGCCTCGTTGTCCGATGAAATAGTCTAACTTCATATTCTTTTTCTAGTGACTTAATCGCATAAGTAATGGTTGATCTGGGTAAATTTAATT
>JASLDB010000177.1 GCA_030151665.1 Neisseriaceae bacterium | reverse complement strand
ATGAGCTATCCTTGTTATTGGGTTATTGTTTTTATATTTGTTTTGATTATCATAACCAATGTATTTGTATGCACCAAGCCAGTTTTGGGTTTTATTTTCTTAATACTTGATATTTAAATACAAAAAAGCATTTGCCATCAAAGGCAAATGCTTTTTGTTAGGATTGTTTATTCTGAAGCAGCGCCAGAGGCAGATTTTGCACCTGGTTGATCACCCCAAGCAGCAGGGAATTTGTAACCCGCAAATTTTTGGTGGGCATAGGCTTTGAATTCATCAGAATTATAAGCATCGGTAATGTCTTTAACCCATTGTTGATCTTTATCTGCTGTACGAATCGCACTCCAGTTCACATAAGCGTAGCTAGGCTCTTGGAATAAAGTATCGGTTAGTTTCAAGCCTGAATCCATGGCATAGTTACCATTGATGACAGCAAAATCAGCATCAACACGAGAGCGTGGCAATTGTGCTGCTTCTAGTTCTTTGATATTGATGTTTTTGATGTTTTGATCAATGTCTTTTTTCGAGGCTGTTAATGGATTGATATCGGCTTTTAATTTAACCCAACCCAAGTTGTCTAGCATCACCAAAGCACGAGCGAAGTTACTTGGATCGTTAGGGGCGATAACTGTGCTGCCATCTTTAACTTGGTCAATGGCGGTTAATTTACCAGCATACAAACCCAAAGGTGCTGTTGGGACTTGGAACTGCTCAACTAAATCCAATTTGTGCTCAGCTTTGAATTGGTCTAAATAAGGCTTGTGTTGAAAGATATTGATGTCCAAATCTTTTTCAGCCAAAGCCAAGTTAGGGCGAACATAATCCGTAAATTCGGTTAAAGTGACGGTATAACCTTTTTTCTCCAAAATGGGTTTGATGGATTCTTTAACCATGTTGGCAAAGTCACCAGGTGTGGTGCCGATGCGGATTTCCTTTTTCTCAGCGCTGGCAACTGGGGTAGAAGCACTACCCTCAGCTGGTTTGGCTTCTTCTTTACTGCAACCGACTAAGCCTAAGCTTAGGGCAACAACACCCACTGATAATGATTTTAACCATGTTGCATTCATTGTTTGTTACTCCTATAAGTTATCGTAGTCATTCATTGTTGTTACTTAACGTTTATCCAATTTGCGTGCCACTGTATTGCCGATGGATTGCATTGCAACCACCAAAATAGCCAATACAGCGACAATAAATACAATTACTTCAGTTTGAAAGCGATAATAGCCATAACGAATAGCCAAGTCGCCCAAGCCGCCGCCACCAATCATGCCAGCAGCAGCGCTGTAAGACAGGATGTTGATGGCTAAAACAGTGATGCTCAATACCATGCTAGAGCGGCACTCAGACAGAAGCACTTTAAAAATAATCGTCATGGGGGAGGCACCCATAGACTGAGCAGCTTCAATCATGCCACGAGGAACTTCACGCAAATTTTGCTCAACCAAACGGGCAAAGTAAAATAAGCCAGCGATAGAGAGCGAAATGGATGCTGCAACAGGCCCCATTGAGGTGCCAATCATAATCCGAGACACGGGTGTGAATGCTATCATCATAATAACAAAAGGGAAAGCACGCATTAAGTCCACACTAAATCCCAAACTGTGCTGTGCTATTTTGTTGGTGAAAAGCTGATTTTTGCCTGTGACAAACAAATAAATACCCAAGAGTGTACCAATTAGCACGGAAACCGTTGTCGATAAACCAACCATGATAAAGGTTTCATAGGCTGCTTTCACAATTTCGTCTTGCATGCTAATAATGTTTTGTACGGCTTCATTTAAGCCAGTTGCTGCTGCCATGTTTTAGTCCTCCAGAATCAATTCTTTACCAATGGCGGATTGCGCATGGATTTGGTTGCCATGCACTTCAATCACTTCAACCAATTCGCCAAGATTCAAGAGGGCTGCGCGATCGCATAGTTTGCGAATAACACTCATTTCGTGGGTCACAATCACAATGGTGACATTGAATTTTTCATTAATCTCTTTTAAACAGCTCAACACACTGCGAGTGGTGGCAGGGTCAAGCGCACTGGTTGGTTCATCCGCCAAAATAACACTGGGACTTGGTGCCAACGCTCGGGCAATACCCACGCGTTGTTTTTGACCGCCAGACAATTGGGCTGGGTAGTGATTGGCGCGATCGCTTAAATGCACGACATCAAGACATTCGGCAACACGTTTGTCGATATCTGTCTTGTTCCAACCTGCAATTTCCAAAGGAAAAGCAATATTTTGGGCGACAGTTCGGTTAGACAGTAGATTGAATTGTTGGAATACCATGCCAATTTTTTGACGAGCCAAGCGTAAATCTTTGCTCGAAAGCGTCATCAAATCGTGACCATCAACTTTAACTTGACCTTGATCTGGGCGCTCTAACAAGTTAATCAAACGCAATAGCGTTGATTTACCTGCACCAGAATAGCCCATCAAGCCAAATATCTCACCTTTTTTGATGTGTAAAGTGGTCGGCAAAACGGCATTAAACCAGGTTTTGTCTTGGTGTTGATAACGTTTGGTAACGTTGTCCAAGAAAATCATACAATCAAACTCCTAACCCAAAAAAATAAAGCCCGCAGTGGAATAAACACACAAAGCGGACTCAATTCAGGAATAAAGGGGGATGTTTAATCAAATGATGTATACGTTGAATACAAACATCACACGCTTTAGCTGTTTAACGCCCGCAAGCTGTGTTCAAATCGGCGCTATGTAAGCGTTTATTAAACAGTTTTTCGCCTGCTGCGTCAATCATTTTTTTGTTATAAGGATGCTGTCTTTGGTTATAAGTGCTTAAACATTGGATAAATAGTCGGTTTAGGGTAACAGCTATGGGCTTTTGCGCTATGATATGGGCACTTTGTACTGTGGTCTTAAGTAAGGAAAAAGGCATGCAAGAAACAGATAATCCATTAGCAGAAAAAAGTACAGCAGCAGTCATGTGGGCATTGCAAACCCATTTTTCAGATGAAGCACTGTTGATTGAGCCTTATTTGTTAAAGCTATTTCAAGCCTTAAACGATGGCCACAGTTATATTTGGTTAAATACCCAAGATCGGGAAGTATTGCTACAAGCTCCTCATTTGGTGACGACTACACCACAAGCGGGACTGATGCCATTGGTGTTAATGGGTAATCGTTTATTCTTGGCCAAAATTTGGCAACTTGAAACTGACATCGGTGATGCTGTTTTGGCAAAGTTAAAACAAAAAATTGATATTGGGGTGGAAGACGGCATTGCACAGGCTTTAATGGATTATTTCCCCGATGACAATGCCAAGGCACAAAAGCAAGCCGCAGCCCAAGCTTTATTAAACCGTTTAATGGTGATTATTGGTGGACCGGGAACAGGTAAAACAACAACGGTTGCCAAAATTTTATTGATGCTGTTTAAAACGCAAGCCAGTCAACAACTACCCAGTATTGCTTTGGTGGCACCAACAGGCAAAGCAGCAGCACGAATGACAGAAGCTTTGCATGGCAGTGTCAACGCGATTGAACACATTTCAAAACATGAAAAAGATTATCTCATGCAATTACAGGGCATGACTTTGCATCGCTTCTTAAGAGTTATGCCACCCAAAATGCAAAGCCCGTTTAATCAACACCATCCTGTGCCTTACGATATTGTCGTGGTGGATGAGGCATCGATGATTGATTTGAGCATGATGAAAAACTTATTGTTGGCCATAGGTCCTAGTAGTCGCTTGATTATTTTGGGCGATGCTGAGCAATTGCCATCAGTGGGAGCTGGTGCGGTGTTATCGGCTTTAAGCCAAGAAACACAGATTTACCATGGGCATTTGCCACGGTTAAAAAAATGGTTGGGCGAGGGAGTTGAAAATCTACCCACTTGCCAAGATATCTCATTAAATATGGCAGTCACAACCTTAACCCACAGCCACCGATTTGGTGAGCATTCTGGGGTTGGGCAGTTGGCTCGATTGGTTTTGAACCAAGGGAATTTATCCCCTTGTTTTATGCAGTTTTCGGCAGCATTGCAACTTCAAGCACAAAGAAATCCTATTTTTACCAAGATGTTTGAGGAACAAGGTGCTTATTGGGAAGCGGTTGCGGCTAATAATGTGGCGGCAGCTTTTACTGCAATGGGTCAATTATTGGTTTTGGCCGTTTATCGCCAAGATGTGGAATGGTTTAACCAACAATATCGTCAATTTTTATGTGAAAAAGGCTTGGCTAGCATTAATCAGCACTTTGCAGGACAAATGATTATGATGGCCCATAATGATTATGGTTTAGGCGTTTTTAATGGTGATATTGCCATTGTTTTGGCAGATGAAAATCAGGTGTTACAAGCTTATTTTCCACATGAAGGGCAGTTTAGAGCGGTTTCCTTGAGTCGTTTACCAGCATTTGATGATGCCTTTGCCATTACTGTGCACAAAAGCCAAGGTTCTGAAGCCCAAAGCGTTTGGTTGTTGGGCCCAGAAAATGAAGATACACACAGTGCATTATTCAATAAAGCATTGCTTTACACTGCCATTACCCGTGCTAAAGAAAAATTTACTTATTGGGGCAGCATGGACAGTTTGCAAAAGGCGGCTACCAATACCGCTAATCGTCGCAGCAGCCTTCCTATTTTATTGGGTGGCAAAGCCTAAATTCACTATCTATTCATGAGCGAAGTCAATGAATTCTGTAAAAAATTACATGACACCCAAAGGGTGGCAACGCCTGAAAGATGAACTTTACCATTTGGTGCATCGAGAGCGACCTGAAATGACGCAAGTGGTCAATTGGGCTGCGGGCAATGGGGACCGCAGTGAAAATGGTGATTATATTTATGGTAAACGCCGTTTGCGTGAAATTGATCGGCGCATCCGTTTTTTAACCAAACGCCTAGAGGATGCGGTGGTGGTTGACCCAGAAAGCCGAGAAGCAACTGACCAAGTTTTTTTTGCTGCCACTGTTACCTTGTTAAGGGGGAACGGTGACGAGCAAGTGGTGCAAATTGTTGGCACGGATGAAATTGATACAGTGACTGGGAAAATTTCTTGGGTATCGCCTTTGGCGCGCGCATTAATCAAAGCACACGAAGGGGATGAGGTATTGTTGCGCACGCCTGAAGGGGTGGAGAGTATTGAAATTTTGGAAGTGGCATATATTGCCATTGAATAAATGTTGTAAACAAAGAATATCAATATAAGAAATGAAAAATAAAGGGAAAAAATGAGTAGCGCTGTTGATACACAAAACATCACCCATGCCACCATTAAAATGGCTGTGGCCATGGCTATTTTTGGTTCTGTGGGTTTCTTTTCAATTCAAACAGGTTTACCTGCTTTGGAATTGGTTTTTATTCGTTGCGTCTGTGCGACCTTGTTTTTGGGTGCTGCATGGTTAGTGACTGGGCAAGCGAAAAAAGAAATTTGGCACAAAAAAGAAGTCATCCAAATCATGATTTGTGGCGTGTTTTTGGTGCTTAACTGGCTGTTTTTATTCATGAGCTTTAAGGTAATGTCGATTACCATTGCCATTTCAATCTACCATTTGGCACCTGTTATGGTGTTAATTTTGGCTGCGGTTTTCTTAAAAGAGCGTTTAACGTGGATTGCTGTCGTGGCGGTTGCCATGTGTTTTGTGGGCACGTTGTTTATTGCTGGCATTAATCAAGACACTGAGTTACAAGATTTTATGGCATCAGGTTTTTTTGTGGCTTTTTTATCGGCACTTTTTTATGCGTTGTTAACCTTAACTGGCAAAAGCATTAACAAAACCAGCACGTATGCGACAACTTGGATACAAACTTTGGTAGGGGCTTTTGTGCTGTT
>JASLDB010000172.1 GCA_030151665.1 Neisseriaceae bacterium | reverse complement strand
GGCATGTTTGTCTTCAGGCAAATGTTCATCAAATGCACTAACCTCAACCCCTTGGGCAACAAAAAAGCGTAAGAGAGAAAATCCCGTTTCTCCCAATCCCGCTACCAATACTTTTTTTCCATGCCAGTACATAGCCATGCCCTTATGACAAAACAAGGTTCTTACCACCGTAAGAACCCAATATATTAACGAATTTTAAGTGATGCCAAACCAATTAACACCAAGATCATGGTGATAATCCAAAAGCGCACCACCACTTGGGTTTCTTTCCAACCCTTGACTTCAAAATGGTGGTGAATCGGTGCCATTAAGAAAATGCGCTTTTTACGGGTTTTGTATGAACCCACTTGCAACATCACTGATAATGCTTCAACCACAAACAGACCACCCATAATGAATAAAACAATTTCTTGGCGAATAATGACCGCAATACAGCCCAATACTGCACCCAAAGCCAATGCACCCACATCACCCATGAATACTTGTGCAGGATAGGCGTTAAACCACAAGAAACCCAAACAAGCACCGCAAATAGCAGCACAAAAGACGACAACTTCGTTGGCACCTGGGATATGAGGCAACTGCAAATATTTGGCAAATTCAGCATGACCACTGGCATAAGCAAAAATTGCCAAACCCGCAGAAACCAAAACCACTGGAAAGGCTGCCAAACCATCTAAACCATCGGTTAAATTCACCGCATTAGATGTACCCACAATAACCAAATAAGTCAAAACCACAAAACCAATGCCACCCAATGGATAAGCAATTTGCTTGAAAAATGGCACAATAAATTCAGTTGATGCAGGTAACTTTGCAGCCAACAACAAGAAAATACCCGCAGCCAAGGCGATACTTGATTGCCACGCCATTTTAAACTTGGCAGAGACACCATTGGGGTCTTTGTAAACCACTTTGCGCCAGTCATCATAAAAACCCAATGCACCAGTACCTAACATCACCACCAACAAAATCCAGATATATGGATTGGCCAAGTTACCCCACAATAACACAGTGACAGAAATGGCTGTTAAAATGAGTGCCCCGCCCATGGTTGGTGTACCTGTTTTAACCAAATGGGTTTGTGGTCCATCCAAACGAACCGCCTGCCCTACTTTTAATTCAGTCAATTTTCGGATGGTCCAAGGACCCAACATCAAACTAAAAACCAACGATGTCAATGCAGCCATCACTGCACGAAAAGTAGTGTATTGAAATACATTCCAACTGGTAAACCATCGGTCCAATATATCTGCTAGCAATAACAGCATTTCTTACGCCTCATTCACTTGTTCAGTAATGGCAGCAACGACTTCTTCCATTTTCATAAAACGAGAGCCTTTCACCAATACTGTTGTCTGTGCAGAAAGTTGGCTTTTTACAGCCTCAATTAATTCTGCTTTGTTTAAAAAATGCTCAGAACCAGCACAATGCTGGGCAGCATGCGAACACAATTCCCCCAAGAAAAAGGACTTTTCAATGCCCAAACTTTGAGCATATGCACCCACTTCACCATGCAATTGTGGTGCTGTCTCACCCAATTCACCCAAATCACCCATCACCAAAATACGGGGTGCATCAAATTGAGCCAAAACATCCAGCGCAGCTTTCATGGAGTCAGGATTCGCATTATAAGTATCATCGATGACTTTCGCATCCAATAAACCGGATTTTAATTGTAATCGACCTTTAATATTTGTAAATTTAGATAAAGCAGCCTGAATAAACGCGGGTGCGACACCTGATTGCAAAGCCATACTGCTTGCTGCCACTGCATTTTTCACGTTGTGTAAACCCGCAACTGATAGTGCAATACCAAATTTCCCATTGGGTGTTACCAAGTCAAATTGACTGTCTAAAGGTGACAATTGTACCTGTAATGTATGGTATTCACCGTGATTCAAACCAAAACCAATGCGATTTTGATTCATCGTAGCAGCTTCAAAAATAGGCAATTGCTCATCATCCATGGGCACAAAAGAGAAACCACCTACTTTAACACCTGCATAAATCTCACTTTTGGCTCGTGCAATATCACTCACATCGTTAAAACCACAACCAATATGCGCGCGCATGGCATTATTAACCAATGCAAAATCAGGTTTAGCAATGTGGGTTAAGTAATCCAATTCACCAAAATGGTTCATGCCCATTTCAATCACTGCCACTTTAGTATCTTGGGTCATGCGCAATAAAGTCAAAGGTAAACCAAGGTGATTATTGAAATTGCCTGCAGTGGCCAAAACAGCCTCTGCACCATGGGCTTCACGCATAATGGCTGCCAGCATTTCTTTAACAGACGTTTTACCTGTTGATCCAGTAATACCAAATACTTGGGGGTTAATCTCATCTCGCCATGCTTTGGCGATAGATGCTAAAGCGCTTTCTGTATCGGCAACCAAAATCACACGCGCATCAGCATGTACAAAGCTATCATTGGCCAGAACCAATGCAGCACCTTGTGCCAAGGCTTTATCAATATACTGATGACCATCTGTTTGCTCACCTTTTAAAGCCACAAACACATCACCCTCACCCACTTGGCGACTGTCAATCTGGAATGCAGCAATCGCCTGATTGGCAACGGGTACTGTTTGATTCAAGCTTTGACAAACAAATGCAATATCCAATACAGATTTCATGCTTATACACCTCTCGACATTAATGCTTGTTCTGCTATTTCAAAATCAGAAAAGTGGTGTTTAACACCATTTACGTCTTGATAAGTTTCATGTCCTTTACCAGCAATCAACACAATATCTTTATTGCTAGCATGGGCAATGGCATACTCAATCGCCATTTTGCGATCAGCTTCGACTTTTTCTGGGTG
>JASLDB010000166.1 GCA_030151665.1 Neisseriaceae bacterium | reverse complement strand
CCAGAAGATTACCATGGTAAAGATGTTGCTGGTAAAACAGCAGTATTCAAATTAACCATGAAAAATGTTTCTGAAGCAAAATTGCCAGAAGTTGATGCTGACTTTGCTAAAGCATTGGGTATTGCTGATGGTGATGTGGCTAAAATGCGTGAAGAAGTGTTGAAAAATGTTTCTCGTGAAGTAAACCGTCGCGTAGCAGAGCAAACCAAAGAAAACGTGATGAAAGCGCTATTGGCTTCTACTGAAATCGAAATCCCACAAGCTTTGGTATTGGAAGAATCTCATCGTTTATTGCAAGACGCTCGCCAAAACTTTATCAGCCAAGGTTTTGATGCCAAGCAATTGCCAGAATTGCCAGTAGACATGTTCAAAGAACAAGCAGAACGCCGTGTGGCTTTGGGCTTGATTTTGGCTGCAGTGGTTGAAGAAAATAAACTTGAGCCAACCCAAGAGCAAATCAAAGCCGTGGTAACTGATTTTGCTGAAAGCTATGAAGATCCAACTGAAGTGATCGAATGGTATTTTGCTGATGAACAACGCCTACAAGGCCCAACTTCTTTGGCAATTGAAAGCCAAGTGGTTGAGTTTGTATTGGGTAAAGCAAAAGTAACTGAGAAAGCATTGTCTTTTGATGAAGTAATGGGTGCAAATCCTAATCAAGCTTAATTAAGCCGCAATACAGACAAAGCACTAAAGTGATAGGCTTGCTTGCCACTTTGGTGCTTTTTTAACTCATGGATACTAATCAGTCCAGCGCTGAGGAGATGAATATGCCTTCAAATATTGAATCAATGGGTTTAGTGCCCATGGTGGTGGAACAAAGCGGACGTGGTGAACGTGCATTTGATATTTACTCACGTTTATTAAAAGACCGTATTGTATTTGCAGTGGGACCTGTCGATGATCACATGGCCAATTTAATTGTGGCGCAATTATTGTTTTTGGAAAGTGATAACCCAGACAAAGACATTAGTT
This sequence comes from Neisseriaceae bacterium, assembly GCA_030151665.1. Taxonomy (GTDB): domain Bacteria; phylum Pseudomonadota; class Gammaproteobacteria; order Burkholderiales; family Neisseriaceae; genus JASLFS01. Next base: position 3,493 of record JASLDB010000166.1, on the reverse strand, counting down.
TGTACATTAACTCACCTGGCGGTTCTGTGAGTGCTGGTATGGCCATTTTTGACACCATGAACTACATTAAGCCCGATGTGAGCACGTTGTGTTTGGGTCAGGCTGCGAGTATGGGTGCATTTTTATTGTCTGCTGGTGCCAAAGGCAAGCGTATTGCTTTGCCCAATAGTCGCATTATGATTCACCAACCGTTGATTGGTGGTGGTTTATCTGGACAAGCGACAGATATCGAAATTCATGCCAAAGAATTGCTTAAAACCAAGCGTAAATTGAATGAACTATTGGCAGAGCATTGTGGCAAAACCGTAGAAGATTTAGAACGCGATACTGATCGCGATAACTTTATGTCTGCGGCTGAAGCATTGGATTATGGTTTGGTTGACCAAGTGACCAGTAGCCGAGGTAAGTAATCGTATGGCAAAGAAGAATAATTCACGCACTTGCTCATTTTGTGGCAAGAGTGAACAAGAAGTACAAAATTTAATTGAAGGCCAAGAAGCCTGTATTTGCAATGAATGCGTACAGGCTTGTGGTGTATTGTTTGAAGATGATTTAGATGACAAAGAAGAATTATCTGTTGAATCTTTGGATAAATTGCCAACCCCTTCACAAATTGTGGAAAGTTTGAATGAGCACGTGATTGGTCAAGAGCCTGCCAAAAAAGCATTGGCTGTTGCTGTTTACAATCATTACAAACGTTTGCGCCACCCCAAAGCGAAAAAAGGCGATGTCGAGTTGTCTAAAAGCAATATTTTGCTCATTGGACCAACTGGCTCTGGTAAAACCTTATTGGCACAAACCTTAGCACGCAAATTAAACGTTCCCTTTGTGATGGCAGATGCGACAACCTTGACTGAGGCAGGTTATGTTGGTGAGGATGTTGAACAAATTATCACCAAGTTATTGTCAAAATGTGATTTTGATGTTGAAAAAGCACAAACAGGCATTGTGTACATTGATGAAATTGACAAGATTTCACGCAAAGGTGATAACCCATCTATTACCCGTGATGTATCGGGTGAGGGTGTGCAACAGGCTTTGTTAAAGTTGGTTGAAGGCACGGTGGCTTCTGTGCCACCACAAGGTGGTCGTAAACACCCCAATCAAGAGTTTATTGAAGTGGATACCACCAATATTCTCTTTATTTGTGGTGGTGCATTTGCAGGTCTTGATAAAGTGATTCGTCAACGCACCGAAAAAGGTGGTATTGGTTTTGGAGCAACCGTTACCAGCAAAGATGAAAAAAGCACTGTGGGTGACTTATTCAAAACTGTAGAACCAGAAGATTTGATTAAATTTGGTTTGATTCCTGAGTTGATTGGTCGTTTGCCTGTGATTACCACTTTGATGGAATTGGATGAAGATGCTTTAATTCAAATTCTAACTGAACCCAATAATGCTTTAATCAAGCAATACCAAGCTTTATTTGGCATGGAAAACGTTGAGTTAGAAGTTTTGCCTTCAGCGCTTCGCTCCGTGGCAAAATTGGCTTTGACCCGTAATACAGGTGCCCGTGGCTTGCGTTCTATTTTAGAGCAAGTGCTATTGGAAACCATGTATCAATTGCCTGATTTAAAAAATGTTAGTAAAGTCATTATTAACCAAGCGGTCATCGATGATGGGGCTAACCCAGAATTAATTTACAAGAAATAACCTATAAATGGCTCGAAAAACCGTTCAAGTATTGAACGGTTTTTTTATTGTAGACTCATTTATATGATCTAACCATTAAAGGGTGCTTGAAAAGATGATTTTCAGACCCATATAACATTCATTACACAAACCAAAAGACAAGAAAGAAGCACATCATGGTCGATGCTCAACAGGAAAATAAACAGTTGCAGTTGCCGATGCTGCCATTGCGAGATGTCGTGATTTACCCGCACATGGTGCTCCCGTTGTTTGTGGGCCGAGATAAGTCCATTGCCGCGTTAGAAAAAGCCATGGCGGACGATTCGCAAGTTTTTTTATTGGCGCAATTGCAATCTAGCAATGAAAACCCAACAGCTGATGATTTGCATCGCGTTGGAACGATTGCCAATGTATTGCAAATGCTTAAATTACCAGATGGTACGGTAAAAGTATTGGTTGAAGGCATTGAGCGAGCCAATGTTTTGGCCATTAATGAAAATCAAAACTTCTTCATGGCTGATATTGAGCCAGTGACAGAAGAAAGTGGTGAGCATGTGGATAAAGAAGCCATGCGCCGCACTTTATTAAGCCAATTTGAGCAATTTGCCAAGTTGAGTAAAAAAATCCCCGCTGAAATGGTGGGTAATGTTCAAGAAATTGAAGATGAAAGCCGTCTAGCAGATACCATCGCGGCACATTTGCAAATGAAACTAGACCGCCGCCAGACCATTTTAGGCATGTTCAATGTTGCAGAACGCATGGAATATTTGCTGCAACAATTGGAAGCGGAATTGGATATCTTGCAGGTTGAAAAACGCATCCGTGGGCGTGTAAAACGCCAGATGGAAAAATCTCAACGAGAATATTATTTGAATGAGCAAGTTAAAGCCATTCAAAAAGAGTTGGGTGAAGATGATGATGCCAATGAATTAGAAGCTTTGGAAGAAAAAATTCACGAAGCAGGCATGACAGAAGAAGCCAAAAATAAAGCTTTGGCTGAGTTGAAAAAATTAAAAATGATGCCAGCGATGTCGGCAGAATCCACTGTGGTTCGAAATTATATTGATACCTTGGTGGACTTGCCTTGGAAGAAAAAATCCCGTGTGAGTCACGACATTGCCAAAGCACAATTGGTATTGGATGCGGATCATTATGGCTTGGATAAAGTCAAAGAACGCATTTTGGAATATTTAGCAGTGCAAAAACGAGTGGATCGCTTAAAAGGCCCTATCTTGTGCTTGGTAGGTCCACCAGGGGTGGGTAAGACTTCATTGGGTCAATCAATTGCCAAGGCGACAGGGCGTGAGTATGTGCGCATGGCCTTGGGTGGCATGCGCGATGAAAGTGAGATTCGTGGTCATCGCCGGACCTATATTGGTTCAATGCCCGGCAAGATTTTGCAAAACATGAGCAAAGTGGGGGTGAAAAACCCATTATTCTTGTTGGATGAAGTCGACAAAATTGGCCAAGATTTTAGAGGCGATCCAGCCAGTGCATTATTGGAAGTTTTGGATCCAGAACAAAACAATACTTTTGTTGATCATTATGCTGAAGTGGAGTATGACTTATCTGATGTCATGTTTGTGGCGACATCCAATAGTTTGAATATTCCAGGTCCTTTATTGGATCGCATGGAAATCATTCGTTTGGCCGGTTACACCGAAGACGAAAAAGTCAGTATTGCCATGAAATATTTGCTACCCAAGCAAATGAAAGCCAATGGTCTATTAGATGGCGAAATTGAAGTGCAAGAGTCAGCAGTCAGAGACATTGTGCGTTTCTACACCCGAGAAGCTGGTGTGCTCTCATTGGATCGAGAAGTGGCGATACTGTGCCGAAAAGTGGTCATGAAACATGTCTT
>JASLDB010000164.1 GCA_030151665.1 Neisseriaceae bacterium | reverse complement strand
TCCCATAATTAGGATAACTGGTAATGAATAATCAAGAAATCAATCAAGGCCGCCGTCGTTTTCTGACCTATGCCACTGGCGCAGCTGGCGGTGCAGCAGTTGCTGCCGTCGCTACGCCTTTTGTGCTTAGCTTTTTTCCGTCAGAAAAAGCCAAGGCTGCTGGTGCCCCTGTTGAAGTGGACATTTCAAAAATTGAGGCTGGTCAATTGCTCACTGTTGAGTGGCAAGGTAAACCAGTTTGGGTATTGAATCGTACTGCCCAACAGCAAAAAGATTTGCCTTCTTTGGATGGCAGTTTGGCTGACCCAAAATCAAATGAACAACAACAGCCAGATTATTGCAAAAATGAATTGCGCTCTGTGAAACCCGAGATTTTTATTGCGTTGGGTATTTGTACTCACTTGGGTTGCTCTCCAACTTTCCGTCCAGATTTGGCACCTGCTGATTTGGGCCCACAATGGAAAGGTGGCTTTTTCTGCCCATGTCACGGTTCGAAATTTGACTTAGCCGGTCGAGTGTTTAAAGGTGTTCCTGCACCGACCAACTTAGTGATTCCACCATATAAATACCTTACTGACACGACTGTTTTAGTCGGTTCTGACGCCTAAGGGGGAACCATGTCTACAAACACTACTAATAGCAAAGCTAAAAACCTATTGACTTGGGTCGATGATCGCTTTCCATTGAGCAAAATGGTTAAAGAGCACATGACCGAGTACTATGCGCCAAAGAACTTTAACTTCTGGTATTTTTTTGGTTCATTGGCAATGTTGGTTTTGGTGATTCAAATCGTTAGCGGTATTTTCCTAACCATGAACTACAAACCTGATGGTACTTTGAATGCTGCTGGTATTCCTGCTGCGTTTACATCAGTTGAATACATCATGCGTGACGTATCAGGTGGTTGGATTATTCGTTATATGCACTCAACAGGTGCATCTGCATTCTTCATCGTGATTTATATGCACATGTTCCGTGGTTTAATCTACGGTTCATTCAAAAAACCACGTGAATTGGTGTGGATTTTTGGTTCATTGATTTTCTTGGCGTTGATGGCAGAAGCCTTTATGGGTTACTTGCTACCTTGGGGTCAAATGTCTTTTTGGGGCGCACAAGTTATTATTAACTTGTTTGGTGCTGTTCCTGTGATTGGTCCTGACTTATCAACTTGGATTCGTGGTGACTTTAACGTATCAGACATCACCTTAAACCGTTTCTTTGCCTTGCACGTGATTGCTGTGCCTTTGGTATTGGTTGGTTTGGTTGCAGCGCATATCATTGCTTTGCACGAAGTGGGTTCTAATAACCCTGATGGCGTTGAAATCAAAAAACACAAAGACGAAAATGGTATTCCCTTGGATGGTATTCCATTCCACCCTTACTACACTGTGCATGACATTGTGGCTGTTGTGGTTTTCTTGATTGCATTCTGTGCTATCTTGTTCTTCGCACCAGAAGGTGGTGGTTACTTCCTAGAGGCACCTAACTTTGACCCTGCCAACCCAATGAAGACACCTGCTCACATTGCGCCAGTTTGGTATTTCACACCATTTTATGCAATTTTGCGTGCGATTCCTTCATTCTTTGGTTCGCAATTCTGGGGTGTATTGGGCATGGGTGCTGCTGTAGTGGTCATTGCTTTATTGCCTTGGTTGGATCGCAGTCCAGTTAAATCTGTTCGCTACCGTGGTCCTATCTTCAAAACCATGTTGGTATTGTTCATTATTTCATTCATTGGCTTGGGTATCTTGGGTGCATTGCCACCAAGTGATCTTCGTACCATCGTGTCACGAATCTTGTCAGTGGTTTACTTCATCTTCTTCTTGGGTATGCCTATTTATACGAAGATGGACAAATGCACAACACCACCAGAGCGTGTAACCATGAGTACAACCAAACGTAAAGTAATGTTCTTTGTATACATTGCCATTACTGTCATTGGTTCATACTTATTCGCTGTTAATATTTAATGAGGAATAGGTCAATGAAAAAAACATTAAAAGCATTATTGCTAAGCGTGGCTTTCGCTATTCCCATGAGTAGTGCTATTGCTTCTGGCGGTGCGCAATATGAAAAAGTAGAAATCAATTTAGGTGACCAAAAAAGCTTGCAACGTGGTGCGCAAATTTTCACCAACTATTGCTTGTCTTGTCACTCTGCAAACAGCATGCGTTTTAACCGTTTGCAAGATTTGGGCTTAACTGAGCAGCAAATCAAAGACAACATGATGTTCACCACCGATAAAATTGGTGAAACCATGCATGCGGCGATGAGCCCAGCAGATGCCACCAAATGGTTTGGTGCTGCGCCACCTGATTTGTCTTTGATTGCCCGTGCTCGTGGTGCGGACTACTTGTATGCTTATATGCGTGGTTTCTATAAAGACCCAACACGTCCAACAGGTTGGAACAACAAAGTATTCGACAAAGTCGGCATGCCGCACGTTTTGTGGGAACAACAAGGTGTTCAAGCTGTTGACTTAGATGCCAAAGGTCAGCCCGTTATGGAAAAAGATGAGCATGGCAATTTGGTACCTAAACTGCATTGGGAAAGAACTGGTTTGCAAACTCGCATGGTGAAGGGTGCAGATGGAAAAGAGAAAGTCTTAACTGCTGAGTATGATGAATATGCCAAAGATTTGGTGAATTACTTGGTATACATGGGTGAGCCCAGTCAACCGAAACGCCATCAAATTGGTTATATTGTTTTGATGTTCTTGTTGGTTGTCTTGTTACCATGTGCATACTTCTTGAATAAAGAGTACTGGAAAGACGTTCACTAAGGAGTTTGATAGTGGCAATATCAGGAGTAGATGGTGATTTAATCGTCCCTGAAGCCTCTGCAAAACTCATTGGTCAAATCCAAGCAAAACGCGAGCAGACTGATGCTCGCGTTTTTTTACTGGAAAATACCGATGATGCAGATGCGCCTTTGGTGGTAAAAACCTTATCTAGACAACGACGATTGTGGTTGAGACGCTTATTAACACGGCTTTGTTATCGCTTATTGGTTAAAAAAGCCCAAAAACCTCGTCCAGCCAAACGTGGTCGCTATGCGCATGAAGTGAACCGGTTATTGCAATTGCGCCAAGCAGGTGCCAATGTTCCCTCTGTTGTGGCCGTTTATGACGATTATTTAGTCATGAGCTATGCTGGCGAATCTGTCGAAGAGGCGTATAAGCATGGTGATGATGAAAATGCGAAGCAAATCATGCAAGACTTGGCGCAAGATTTGGCCAATTTCCACTTGAACAATTGTTGGCATGGTGGTGCGCAAATTCGAAATATTCATCGTTTACATGGTGATTTTTGTCGATTTGATTTTGAAGAAGATTTGGACCGTGACTTGCCTTTGCCTGCTTTGCAGGTGATTGATTTGTTATTGTTTATCAGCTCATTATTAAAAGTGGATGGGCAAACTGATATTGATGCAGAGATTAAGCGGGTTAAACCTGCAATTGAAACCTACCAACAAACCTTTTCTCATCCTGCACAAAAATCAATTATTCATTCTGCCATGTCATTTTTACGCAAGGTATTGTGGTTATTGAAATTTTTTCCCAATGGTGGTGGCAAAGAAAAATTACGCATCTTAATCATCCTGGGCTTGTTTAATAACTTTTAAAAACAAAGCATTACATTGGTTTTGTGGATTAAAATCCGCTAATTTGCTATAATAGTCGATTATTTTAAAATTTCACTTGAGGTCAATTCATTATGATGACATTGTATTCAGGCATTACCTGTCCGTTTAGTCAGCGTTGCCGTATTGTTTTATTTGAAAAAGGCATGGACTTTGAAATCAAGGATGTGGACATCTTCAATAAGCCTGAAGACTTGGCCATTATGAATCCATATAACCAAGTGCCTGTTTTGGTTGAGCGTGATTTAATCTTGCACGAATCTAATATTATCAATGAATACATTGATGAGCGTTTCCCACATCCACAATTGATGCCAGGAGACCCAATCATGCGTGCCCGTGGTCGTTTGATTTTGTACCGTTTTGAACGTGAATTGTTTACCCATGTTCAAACATTAGAAAATCCAGCCGCTACCAATAAAGAACAAAACAAAGCACGTGAAGCCATTGCTGATGGCTTAACAGTATTGTCTCCTTTATTTGCGAAACAAAAATACATCTTGGGTGAAGAATTTAGCATGGTGGATGTGGCTTTGGCACCTTTATTATGGCGCTTGGACCACTATGGTATTAACTTGGGCAAATCGGCTGCACCTATCTTGAAATACGGTGAGCGCTTGTTCCAACGTGATTCATTTATTGAAGCATTGACGGCTGCTGAAAAAGCGATGCGCCGCTAAAAGGATAAAAATGAGCAAAAGCATGAAGCCTTATTTGATTCGAGGCATGTATGAGTGGTGTATGGAAGAGGGTTTTACACCCCATATCGCCGTGTGGGTGAATGCGTATACGCAAGTGCCTAGACAATATGTGCAAGAAGAACAAATTGTTTTGAATATTTCACCAACCGCTTGTCAAGGTTTGAATATTGATAATGATTGGCTTCGCTTTTCTGCTCGTTTTGGTGGCAAAGTGGAGGAAGTTTTTGTGCCCATTGGTCATGTGTTGAGCTTTTTTGCTCGAGAAAATGGTGAGGGCATGGGTTTTGAAGTTCATGCTTATGAAGGTGAAAAAGCTGACGAAAACCATGTGGATACTCAACCAAACTCGACTAAACCATCATCAGCAACAGTTGATGAAGATAAAACGAGCAAAAAACCAGCCCGTAAAGGGCACTTGAAATTGGTTAAATAACCACTTTATTCCTTGGTCATGAAAAAACCGAATCGAAAGATTCGGTTTTTTGTTTATAAGGCAGCTTGTAATGCTTTAAAAACTTGCCAAACTTGCGCTTTTAATGCAGGTTGACGCAAGAGTTTAGCAGGATGGGGAATTTGAAAATACGGCTTACCCCATTGAGCAACATGGTCTTGCAATTCATAATCTTGGTCACCCAAAAATAAAATCAGCTTGGCGTGTTCGGCTTGCCTTTGCAAAATTGGCAAACAGGCATCACGTTCGCTTTGTTGAGTGGTTAGGCTTTGGTGTGCAGTGCATTTAACCCAAGGGGTAATAAACACAGCATGATTGGGAATATTCATGGCTTGTAACATATTGCCCCACAATATTTGCACATCGCTTAACAATTGATTGTTGATATCATCATTGGGGGTAGGGCTTGTGCTAATAACCAAGACATCGCATGGCAATTGTCCTGTGCCCCAAATGGCTTGGCGACGACTGTCATGCAATTGACAGGCTTGGCACTCATTGTATTGCGTTTGTACATCCGACCAAGCAATATTGGTAAAGTCAATCATGCGTTTACTTGGAACGTCTGGCAAGGCAATGTTAATGGTACTGCTGGCAGTTTGTTTGCCATGCAATATTTCGCGAATAGCAGCAGCACCGCCATGGGCTTTGTTAGTGCCCTTTTGAATAACAGGTGCGGCATGGGTGGGTGTGCTCGTGCCTTGATGAGTTTTTGTTATGGCATTGACAGTGATTGGAGCAATCGCTTGGTTATCTTCGGGTAGTATTTGAGCAGCTTGGTTAAGCCACATTGGGCCAAGTCCCAGTGCTTGGTGCAAATGCACATAACGGCTACTTAGCATCGACATACTCCATGATTAATGCATCTATCCGAAGGCCTTCTGGGGTGCGATAATATTGCTTGCGCTTGGCAATCACATCAAAACCATATCGCTGGTACAAAGCTTGTGCGCCTTTGTTGTCTTCTCGAACTTCCAAAAAAATCTTTAAAATCGGGTGGCCATTGGCGTATTCAATTAAATAGTCCAATAAGCGGCTGCCCACACCTTGGCGTTGCATTTCTGGCAAGGTGTTGATTAAATAAATTTCGGCTTCATCCATTATTTGTTGCCACACAATCATGCCAACAACGCGTTCTGCAATACAGGCAACCATGCAATGGTTGTTATGTAAGGCTTCTTCTAGCTGCTTTAGGCTCCAAGGTGTTGGGTTGCAACACCGTTCTAGGTAATGTAAATCAGCTAAATCATTGAGTGTGGCAGGGCGAATCTTCATGCTTTTAAAGCCTTTTGCTCTGCTTGTTCTTTTGCCGTTAAGGCAATCTTATCCCGTACATACAGAATATCAGCACTGGCTGTGGGGCATGGCTGATAACGCCCACTGAGTGCCAAATCGGCATAATCAGCGGCGGTTGGCATGGTATTTTTGCCGGGAATTGGCATGTTAATAGGTAAATCATAAGCATTGCCCAAGCCTTGGGCATTGGCATTATCTACTTCAATGGGTGTGATGATTTCTTCCGCTTTGGCTACGCCATAAAGGCTTAATCGAGTATGGGTTCGATTGTCATACCAAGCATAAAACAACTCACCCATGCGAGCATCCATGGCAGCCAAGGTAAACTGGTGTTCTGTGTTTAAAGCAGCAATTGCATCCAAAGTTGGAATGCCCATTAATTGAATATGGTGGGGTAAGGACAAGCCTTGTGCTACCCCTAGGCCAATTCTCAAACCCGTAAATGTACCAGGACCTTTGGCATAGACAATGGTTTTAATGGCTGACAAAGCCAAATGGCTATCATGCAAAAGTTGGGAAATGGCAGGTAAAATCTGTTCAGACTGTTTGGCACCCACAACTTTGTGGAACAAATAGGTTTGTTCTGTCGTTCGGATTGCCAAAGACAATACTTGTGTGCTGGTATCAATTACCAAGAGAGGTAGTAAGTTTTGTTGTTCTGTGTCCATAATGGCTCTAGAGTCGTTTTTTAATCCACAGTAAAATGTGGGTCTATTATAGCAAAATAAAGATTAGCCCATGCTTGAATATCGGGGGCGATTTGCGCCCAGTCCCACAGGTTTATTGCATATCGGTTCACTTTACACTGCGGTTGCCAGTTTTTTAGAAGCCAAAAAACAAGGTGGAATCTGGCTTGTGCGGATGGAAGATTTAGATCCCCCTCGAACCATGGTCGGTGCAAGTGATCATATTTTACAAACCTTGGAAGCATTTGCACTATATTGGGATGAAACAGTCGTTTACCAGAGTCAACGGCATCATTTGTATGAAAATGCGTTAGAATACTTGCAACAAGAAAAGAAGGTATACCCTTGTTTTTGCAGTCGTAAACAAATACACGAAGAAGCCAAACGAGAAGGTGTAGATGGTTATGTGTATTCAGGATATTGTCATCTATCTAGGCATCCAAACTTGGGGATTAAACCACCTGCATGGCGTTTTCAAGTTGCAACAGATGGTGGATGTATTGGGTTAGATGATGCGATTTTTGGGTATTACCAACAAGATTTACCACATGATGTTGGGGATTTTATTGTATTGCGTGCTGATGGTTTTTGGGCATACCAATTGGCAGTAGTGGTGGACGATGCCGAACAAAATATCACCCACATTGTTCGTGGCCAAGATTTATTGGTGTCAACACCAAGACAGATTGTCTTGCAACAAGCCTTGCGAGTCAGAACACCGAATTATGCTCATTTGCCTTTGTTGACCAATCATTTGGGGCAAAAGTGGTCAAAACAAACATTGGCACCTGTTTTGGATGAAAAAAACAAAGAAGCCTTAATGCGTCAAGTATTCCAATATTTGCACTTGCCACCACCACCCGATCAATACATGAGTGTGGCTGAGTTATTGACTTGGGCGGTGCCATTTTGGGACATGAGTCGTTTGGAACAAAACAGCATTGATACCGAAAGTTATCAAAAGCCTGTTTAATGTGGGTTTGGGTGATTTTACCCGTTCATCAAATGTAGGCTGCCTATTGATACAGGCAGCCTGATACATTATAGCGGCAACAAAGGCACTAAAACGGGTGCCAAAAAGGCGGTTAAAATACCATTGAAAATCAAACCAACACTGGCGTAGGCTGCATATTTGCCACTTTTTTCAAAGGCGGCACTTGTGCCCAAGGCATGCGAGGCAGTGCCCAAAGATAAACCTTGTGCACTTGGCATATTTACTTTGGCCAAACGCAAAGAATACAAGCCCAGCATTTGCCCCGTTAAACCTGCCAATATCACTGCCACCACAGTAATAGAAGGCGCACCACCTAAGCTATGTGTGACTTCAATGGCAATCGGTGTGGTAACAGATTTGGCTGCTAATGATATAGATACCATTTTATTAGCACCCATCCAGTGAGCAATGAGTACACCAGAAAATAAACCAACCACTGAACCTACAGCTTGTGAAACCACGATGGGTAGCCATTGCTTGCGAATTTTATCCCAGTTTAAATAAAGTGGTACCGCCAAAACCACCACAGCGGGTTTGAGCCAGAAATCAACCATGTCGGCACCCACTTTGAATTTTTCATAGGGTATGCCCAAAATTTGAATGTAAAAAATTAACACAAATGTAGCGATAATCAAAGGATTCACCCATGGATTGCCCGTGCGGCGGCGAAGAATCATCGCGACAAAATAGACCGATAAAATTAAAAATACTGTCCAAATGGGATTGTCTAACATGCTCATGATCGTTTCCTCATGTAATAGTGGACTTTGCCAGTGACAATTAGGACGAGAAACGTACTGAGGATGCTGGCAACAAAAATCGGCCAGAAGTCAGCTTTAATCAAATCCAAATGGGTGATGACTGCCACACAAGGTGGTACCAAAAACAAAGACATGTTTTCCATCAGAAAAGTGGTTAAAGCTTGCATGGTTTCGATTTTGACCCAGCCCATTTTGAGTAAAGCGAACAAAAAAATCAGCCCGAAAATACTGGAAGGCAAGGGTAAGTGGGTAAAGTGAATAACAGCTTCACCAGCTGCCAAGCAGCCAAATACCACGATAAGAGAGCGAATTAACATATTGTAATGCATCCAAGTTATTGGCATGAATACACATGGACTGGGTGAGTAATGAATTGAATTCAATCATTATACGCTGATTGCTTATCTTGTTAAGTTTTTTGCCAAAAGCTTGCGCATACCAAATTATCACAGTACCAAAACAAAGGCAGAGCAGCCTGTTTATTTTGTTAGGCACTGTGGTGGGAGTTAAAACAAGTAGATTGCTTGGGTAAATTTATTGTATGATAATGTATTATTAAAACGGTATTTTATTAAATAGAAGATGGACTTGATGAAAAAATACTTACCAATATTGTCGTTTTTTGTCGTTATGCTTTATACACCGTTTACTTGGGCAAATGACACCATAAGGTGGCATCTACATTTAGAGGAGCGTTATGGGATTAATCAGTTAATCAAAGAACAGGCAAGAGATGTCTATCAATTGCGTCAGGTTGATGATAGTCGTTCATATGGTAATAATTTGAAATTTTATTTTAAAAACAATATATTTACCAGTTATTATTCTGCACCATGTGGTAATGATTGTTTTTATTCATCCAAAGGGCGCTTCAAATGGCTGGATAAAGAACGCCTTCAATTAACATTAACGTATGCTAGATTATCAGGAGAGTGTAGTAAGCCATTGTACAGTAAAAATCTAGAGACAGATTTGGGCATCTTTCGCCTCATCCCCAATGATAAAGGTGCTTATGACTTGGTGCGTGAAAAGGATACCATCACAAAATAAGACCATTAATCTTGCGATGGTGTCCCTTTTTTCTTGGCCCGTGGGTGAGTGTTGTCGTAAACCTTGGCCAGTTGGTCAAAATCCAATTGCGTATAAATTTGCGTGGTTGATAATTGGCTGTGACCCAGCAATTCTTGTACCGCACGAATGTCGTGCGAGCTTTGTAAAATATGGCTGGCAAAACTGTGGCGCAACATGTGTGGGCTTAAGTGTCTATCACTTTGGTTTTTGGCAGCCCATTGTTTTAAGCGAACTTGAATTTGTCTTTGACTAAGGCGATTGTTTTGTTGGCTTAAAAACATGGCTGGCTCATTGGCAATCATTTGGCGCATGGGCAAATAATTTTCAATTGCGGTTTTGGCTTTATTGCCCAAGGGCACAAAACGTTCTTTTTGTCCTTTACCAAACACCCGAACCCAACCTTCATTTAATGAAATATCATTCAGATTCAAATCATGGGCTTCGCTTAAACGTAAACCACAACCATAAATTAATTCAAACAAAGCTTGATCACGTTTGCTGTGAAAATCATTGTCACAAGGTGCATCAAAAACTTGGTTCAATCTTTCTTCTGGTACAGCCTTGGGTAATCTTGCTGGCGCTTTGGGTGGTTTTAAGCCAAAGGTAAAATCTTCTAATAATGGGCGCTTGAGCATGAGAAATTGATTGTAACCACGCCATGCACTGAGTTTTCTGGCCAAAGAGTGGGCATGTAAATTTTGCTGAGACAGCTTCTTAAATGCCCAGACAATGTGGCGACGGCTCATGTTGTCAGACAAGTCTTTGGGCTTTTCTTGCAACAAATGTTGCAATTGATTAATGTCTCGCTCGTAGGCTTTTAATGTGTGTATGGATAAATTACCTTGTCCCATGTGTTTGATGTACATGGGCAACGGACTAAAAAAATCAATGAGTGAGAGGGTTTCAGTATTGTTCATGGTTTATGAAAATTGTTCACGAAAAGCCACAGGTGTTTTGGTGATTTTTTGTGAGCTGTAATCAAAAAAGACCATGCCATTTTTGACCCGCGCAATGTCAATATTTTTGGCAGGGCAACTGATTTCGGTCACCATCGCAAAACCTGCGCTGCCAATGTGTTCAATGGCCATGGCAAAGCACAATTTGTCACCATAAAATGCTTGGTTTAAAAATTGAATCGCGGCATCTGCCATGATTAAGCCAGCACCAGCAACATCCATTTCAGAATAGCCAAAATGGTTTAAAAATCGCAAGCGTGCTTCATGGCAAAGCTTGAGCACCGCATCATTGCTCAAATGATTACCATAATTGATGTCGCCAATTTGCACAGTAATATCAGTCGAAAAATGAACATGGTTCAAGTGGGGAATTTTGATTTTATCCATATTTTAAAACCTTCTTATACATTATTGTGTTAATTAATAAGAGCAACTGAGACATTTTCTATGCAATCTTGCTTTAAAGCAAGATTGTATTTAACAAAACTATGCTACACTAAGTTATCAGATACCAATGGTATAAGTTCATTTAGACGTCATCGCAACGATAAGATGCTGAGGAGGAAATGTAATGTATAACAAAATTTTTGTTCCCGTGGATGAAAGCAGTGCTTCATTAAAAGCGTTGAGTGAAGCTTGTAAATTAGCACAAAATACAAAGGCTGTTTTGTGTATGGTGCATGTGGTTGATATGACTCAGTTTAGCTGGGGTGGTACAGGTTACTTCCAATCAACTGAAATTCACCAAGCCAGTAAAGAAGCCGGTAGCCGAGTATTGGCTTTGGCGCATGAAGTGTTGGCTAAGCATGATGGTGTTACTGCAGAAGAGCATATTTTGGAAAGCGTTGGTGAAAAAGTGGCCAATTTGTTAGCGAGTAAAGCGCAAGAATTTGGCTGTGATTTGATTGTTATGGGTACACATGGCTTTTCTGGTGTTATGCATTTGCTCATGGGTTCTGTGGCA
>JASLDB010000159.1 GCA_030151665.1 Neisseriaceae bacterium | reverse complement strand
CCATCATACAGTTTTAAACTTAACAAACCCAATAAACAAGTAGCAATCACAAACCATTGCATGGATTTAAAAAACCAACACAATGCCACCAAACCAATGGCACTGCCCCACAAAATAGACACTTCATAGTAATCCATGCGATGCCCAGCCAAAGAAAACTGAGCATACAAAGCACCCAACATCACGATTACAGCAAAGACATAGTCTTTCCAGCCCAAAATCTGGCGCCAAGATGTATCTTTTAAATACGCATGCTCTGGCATCTGATCTATTTTTGCGTTCATTGTTTTAAGTCCTCAGACAATTGTTTAAGTCTAGCTTCATGCTCAGGAAATTCTGTCTCCAAATCTCTCGCATGGCGATTGGCACTCATGGCAAAACGAATTTTACCATTTTTAATCAAACACCATGCTCGTTTTTCACGAATATAAAACATACAGAAAGAACCCAAAATTAACAGAACAGAACCCAAATACACCAAACTTTGGCCTGGTGATTTATTCAACTGCAAGCCAGAAAATTGCACTTCTTCAAAGTTATTCAACTGCAACAACACAGGCGAGTCAAATTTATACAAATTGGTCAATGCGATTAAACTATCACTCACAAAACGCTGCTTCTCTGCCGAGCTCACCCAAGCCTCTTCTTTGGCATCCAATAACGCCTCATCCAATAAATACGTAGCACCACTTTGGATAATTTGCACAAAAAATTCGCGCATTTTGTTTTGTTGGTCAGCGGGAACATTGCTTTTTAAGAATGTCTCCAAGGCTTCATAACCACCATTAGAGAAAATAGCCATTGCATTTTGCACCGCAATGGTAAAGGATTCTTTTTGTTGCAAATCCACACCCGCCACGGCTTTGGCAATTGCTTTTTCACGCAATGCAGGATTGGCAAAAGCACTGCGCAACAACATAAACGTGTTCAAGCTGTCTTTTTCATCCGCTGGCAACATCACCCAACGATACTGGTCTGCCAATTGTTCACGCTCACCCGTTGCAAAATAGCGAGCACCATCACGATCCAATGGCAACATGTAATTAAAGTATTCTTTGGCTTGACCCGCAGTATCACGGATACGGTATGTCACGGTTGGCCCAACATTTTGTAGATTTTTTTTGTTATCAACATCTCGTGCATCGTGTAAGG
Source organism: Neisseriaceae bacterium (assembly GCA_030151665.1). Taxonomy (GTDB): domain Bacteria; phylum Pseudomonadota; class Gammaproteobacteria; order Burkholderiales; family Neisseriaceae; genus JASLFS01. The sequence continues at coordinate 13,061 of JASLDB010000159.1, read as the reverse complement.
TTTTACCGAAATTATTGGTTTTTTCATTTAAACCAGGACTCATGTCCTCGACATTGAATAACTTAAACTCACCAAATTCAATTTGGTACTGTTGATTGCCATAATTTAAAGGATAATTACTTTTAGAAACCGCTTTTAATTCCACCGCCGCAGGGTTATTTTTTTTCAAATCCCATGCATTAAATGCAATGGAAGAACCACCATCACCAAAACTGGCTTGGTAAATCGAAATGCCATCCACCGTTAATGGATGATTCACTTTGATGGTTGCCTCTTGTTTTTTACCCGTTTTCTTATCAATCACCACCACATCACTGGCAAAGTTTTTGGGCATACCTGTTTCGTAATGCTCAACATGGAATTTTTTTAACTCAATGTTAAAAGGCAAATCTTGTGCCACCAAGCCATCACCTGCTTGCAAGAATACCACACCAGCACCTTGACCTTCGCGAACTTCTACATTGCCACGAAATGACATGGTACCCACTGGCAATCGGCTTTCTGTTTTGAAATCCTTGGCAAATTCTGTTTTGGTGTCTGGCACCAAGCGACCTGTCAATAAATCGAAATTCAATGCCATATTGCTGTCAATCAAGCCACCAATACAAATAATAATCAAAGCCGCATGGGCAAAGATATAACCCCATTTATTGCCACTGCCTTTTTTACAAGCAATGAGAACACTGCCATCATCACGATTGACTTCTTTGGTTTTGAAGCCTTGTGCTTGCCAATAGCGCCCTACTACTTCATCACTTAATGCTACTTGGTCAATTTGTGCAGTGTGTTTCATCGCACCCAGTGATTTCTCTGTGGTTTTTTCTCGGAAAGACTTCATGTCACGCCAAAAACCAGGCACATTTCGCACCATGCACAATGCTGTTGAAAGCACCAAGAAAACCATAATGACCACAAACCATGATGATGCATACACATCATAAAGGCCGAGGAATTTGAAAATTTCAGACCAAAATGGCCCGAATTTAACAATATAGTCATTTACAGGCTGATTTTGCTTTAATACCGTACCGATAATCGAAGCAATGGCCAAAATGGATAATAATGAAACGGCGAAGCGCATGGAGCTCAAAAAAGCAAACCACGGTCGACGCATCAAAGGAGTTTTTGTTTTGGAAGTATTCATGTGTTTAGGATTTTGCCGCCAACAAAATAAATAAAACTTGATGGATTTTTACATTTTTATACAAGCGCACCCAGTATAGCTGAGCGGCAATCATTTACCAAATGGATTACATGCTGAAAATAACCACTATCTAGCAAAAACCGCACAGTAGCAAGCCACTGTGCGGTTTGTAAAATTTCATTAACCAATAATATTAATGCAAACCTTGGATAAAGTTTGACACTGCTTTGATTTCTTCTGCAGTCAAACGCTTAGCCACATCACCCATTTCGACATTTTTACGTGTGCCATCTGCATATTGTTTAATGGTTGCTTCAAGATACATGCTGTGTTGACCAGCAATACGTGGGTATTTGTCTGGTGCACCTGCACCACTAGGGCCATGGCAAGACATACAAGCAGGAATATTGCGAGATGCAATACCACCACGGTAAATTTTAGCGCCCAATGTTGGGTTAAAACGAGGATCGGTTTCACCAGATTTAGGGAATGCTTTAGCAAAATAAGCCGCTGCGTCAGCCAAATCTTGGTTAGTCATGGTGGCAACTTTTGGATCATTCGCCATCAAAGCAGCATTGCCTGTGACACGTTTTTTGTCTCGAATGGCCTCAGCTTGAGTCACCATGTAAGCGGCATGTTGTGCAGCCAAACGTGGGTAAGTTGGAATACCACTATTGCCATCTGCAGCATGGCAAGATGCACAAACGGTTTCAGCAATTTGCTTGCCACGGGCCACATCTGCTTTTGGTTGCGCTGCAACGGCCAAGCCAGAAACAGCCACAACAAGAGAGAGTAAAGTAAAACGTTTCATGAAGCGCTCCTGAGCGGGGCATCAAAACAACGAAAAGTAGTTGATTTGACACCTAGTCCCTAATTATTCTGTATTTGGGCTCAAACATGAACCCAAGTTAACGGTAATTCTATAAACGTGGTATTCTATACCAACTTTGTTCATTTATTCTACCCAATGTCTCTTTTTCAAAACGCCAAATTCTTCACCACTGTGAACCATTTAAAAGATTTACCTGCTACACCAGCAGAAATCGCCTTTGTGGGTCGCAGTAATGCTGGTAAATCTAGCGCCATTAATACATTGACCAACCATACCCGTTTGGCCTATGTATCAAAAACGCCTGGTCGAACGCAACACATTAACTTCTTTGAATTGACCAATGGTCATTTTATGGTGGACTTACCGGGCTATGGCTATGCACAAGTGCCAGAAGCCATTCGCAAGCACTGGGTAGAGCTATTGGGTCAATACCTGCAAAAACGCCCAAATCTAATTGGCTTGGTATTGATCATGGACATTCGCCACCCTTTAAAAGCACTCGACCAACAAATGATGGAGTTCTCTGCGGCGCGTGGCTTGCCTGTCCATATTCTACTATCAAAAGCAGATAAATTATCTAAGAATGAACAAATTAAATCTTTGTCACTGGTCAAAAAAGCCTTAAAACCCTTTATGGAAAAGCAAGAGATTTCAGTGCAAACCTTCTCAAGTTTAAAAAATCAGGGCATGGAAGGCGTCGAGACGGTGGTCAATGACTGGTTTAATCGTTTGGTTTCGATTGACGAAGACACAATGGTGGATTTGGCTGACGATGACACGACAGACTAAAGAAGCGTCGCAAAAAGACAACAAAAAGCAGCCACTGGCTGCTTTTTTACATCCAACCAATACTGTAAAGTAATGCAAAACTAATTGCTGCCACAAACATCCCCAAGAACGTGGTCATGCCCAAAATATTGGCAGCGGCCGTGGCATTGCCACCCATATTTCGCACCATAACATAACTGGCAGCGGCCACAGGTGAGGCACTCATCATAAAAAGCACACCAAACTCAGTATTGGGCAAACCCCAAGCCTTGCCCACCAAGATGGCCACAATGGGTGCAACAACCAAACGGCCAATACTGGCCCAAAGCGAAATATCACTGACTTTGAACATCGACTTAATATCAAAGGTCGCCCCTGCACAAATTAATGCCAAGGGCAATGACAAATCTGCCACAAATTGCCCAGTTTGCAATAACATCGCCGGTAAAGTGCCCACCGTATTTTTATACAATAGCCCAGCAACAATCCCAATAATCAATGGATTCTTGGCAATCTGCTTGATGGTTGCACCCCATTTCATGCGTAAACCAGGTTGCAATGATTGGCTCAAGGTAATCACACCCAAAACATTGAACAAAATGGTCATGGCACCCGCAAAAAGCGCACCAATTGCCAAGCCTTCAGCACCATAGGCATTGGCACAAAATGCCAAACCAATAATTGCAGTATTGGAGCGAAATACCCCTTGCACAAACACGCCTCGATTGGCTGTGACTTTCACAAAATGCTTGGCCACCCAATCCGAGCCAAAATACAAAATAAACGTCACCACCACACCAGCCAAAACCAATTGTGCTTGTTGGGCATAATCGGCATTGCTTTTTAAGATGCTCAAAAATAACAAAATCGGCAAAGCCCAGTTAAACACCAATTTGGAAGCTTGATCACAGAAGTTTTCATCCACTTGCTTAATGTGCCGCAACCACATGCCCATCATCAATAGCAACACATTTGGCATGGTTACTTTCATGGAAAACAACACCGCATTCCACATCACATCCCACATACTCAATCCTCTTTTACAAACCTAGGCCAATACCGTTGGAATCCTTATTCCATTGAAAGTTGCTTTTTTCATAAAATTCAAATATTTCGTTCACAATATCACTGGGTTCATCAATGATTTTGATTAAATGAATATCATCAGGGCTAATGACTTTTTCATTGACCAACGTGTCTGTAACCCAATCATACAAGCCTTGCCAAAATGAGCGACCACACAAAATAATCGGGCGCTTGCGAATGGTATTGGTCTGCATCAACGTGAGGCTTTCAAACATTTCATCCAAGGTACCAAAGCCACCAGGCATCACCACATAGGCCACAGCATGTTTAACGAACATCACTTTTCTGGGAAAAAAATGTTGAAATTGCACACTCAAATCTTGGTAACGATTACCCTGCTCTTCGTGTGGCAAGACAATATTCAACCCCACTGATGGGCTTAAACCAGCATAAGCACCTTTGTTGGCAGCCTCCATTAAACCAGGGCCACCACCAGAAATCACACTAAACCCGCTATCAGATAACATTCGTGCCAATTGTTCGCAACGCGCATACATTGGGTGATCTTCATGCAATCTGGCGCTACCAAAAATAGACACCGCTGGTTGAATGGCTTTTAGCTCTTCGCCCGATTGAACAAATTCAGACACAATGCGCAATAAATGGTAAGACTCACGCGAGCGTAGCGATTCCTTGCTGTGTTCAGGTAGAATAGGGTGTGGCAACTTATCCATTAGACTCATTTTTACTCACCTTTTTTGGTTTTGACAGGCTGCCTGAATAAAAACCACCTTGTCGGATTTATGAAAACATTATTGCTTGTTGATGGTACATCTTATCTTTATCGCGCCTTTCATGCTATGGCACCTTTAACCAGCCCTTCGGGAGAACCGACAGGCGCGCTTTATGGTGTGTTGAATATGTTACGCCATTTGCGTTTAAACCATCAGCATGATTATTGTGCCTGTATTTTTGATGCCAAAGGAAAAAACTTTCGCCATCAAATGTTCCCTGATTACAAGGCAACTCGTCCACCCATGCCAGATGAATTGCGTAGCCAAGCCAATCAGATTCAAGAATTGGTGGCATTAACGGGTTGGCCTGTGCTGTCGGTTAGCGATGTCGAAGCCGATGATGTGATTGGCACTTTGTCCCGAGCAGGTGACAAAGCGGGCATGAAAGTCATTATTTCCACAGGCGACAAAGACATGGCTCAACTGGTCACAGACAATGTGACCTTGGTGAATACCATGAAAGGTGAAACCTTGGATGTAGCGGGCGTGACTGAGAAATTTGGTGTCCCACCCAATCGCATTATTGATTACCTCACCTTAATCGGAGACAAAGTGGACAATGTTCCCGGTGTTGATAAATGTGGTCCCAAAACAGCGGTTAAATGGCTAGAAAGCTATGACTCACTACAAGGCGTGATGGATCATGCCAGTGAAATCAAAGGCAAAGTCGGTGAGCATTTACTGGCTGCACTTGAACACTTACCACTCTCTTACCAATTGATTACCATTAAAGATGATGTCGATTTAAGTGCCGACATGCCTGATGGTTTAGAAGGTTTGCATTTTCACCAAGAAGACCCTGCTGCTTTGGTTGAAAAATTTGAAAATTTGGGCTTTAAAAAATGGCTCGCTGAAGCCAAAAGCAAATTAGCAGATAACAGCACCAAACCTGAGCAACAAACCCAGGCAGATTTATTTGCAAGCGAGCCTGCGACCCAAACCTCGGCCCCAAAACCCGAATTACCGACTGTGGACATGAGTCAATTTGATCACACCGTTGTCACTCATTACCAAGGCATCACCACCGAGGCTGACCTAGCCGATTTATTAAAACGCCTAGATACCGCCAAAGAAGTTGGTTTTGATACAGAAACCACCAGTTTAAATGTACAAGAAGCGCAGATTATTGGTTTGAGCTTGGCTTTTGCGGCAGGCGATGCTGTGTACGTACCACTGGCGCACCATGCCACTTTGGATGCAGATGGTGAACAATTGCCATTGGATGCAACTTTGGCAGCATTAAAACCTTATTTAGAAAACCCCAAACTGGGTAAAATCGGTCAAAACATCAAATACGACCAGCACATTTTGCAAAATCATGGTATTGCTTTACAAGGCATTATTGGCGATAGCATGTTAGCGTCTTATATTACCGAAAGCCATTTGGGCCATGGTTTGGATGAACTGGCAGAACGCCACTTGGGCATTGAAACCATTACTTACGAAAGCTTATGTGGAAAAGGCGCTAAGCAATTAAGCTTTGCTGACATTGATATTGCCAGTGCAACCCAATACGCGTCTCAAGATGCTGATTTGGCATGGCGTTTGCACCATTTATTGATGGCACGCATGGATAGTGAACAATTGAAGATGTACCATGAATTAGAACTCCCTGTTTCACAAGTTCTATTTGAAATGGAACGCCATGGTGTATTGATTGACAAGGTTGAACTAGACAAACAAAGCCATCATTTGGGTACTGAGTTATTGGCATTGGAAGACCAAGCTTACCAATTGGCTGGGCAACCGTTTAACTTAAACTCACCCAAGCAATTGCAAGAAATTTTGTTTACCAAGTTAGAAATTCCGACCAAAGGTTTAAAGAAAACCCCTTCAGGTGGTGTATCAACCAATGAGTCGGTTTTGGAAAAACTGGCACTGGACTACCCTTTGCCCAAGATTATTTTGCAAACACGCAGCATGAGCAAATTAAAATCCACTTACACGGATAAACTGCCCACGTTGATTAATAGCAAAACAGGTCGAGTACACACAACATATGCCCAAGCAGTGGCTATTACTGGTCGATTGGCAAGCAATAACCCCAATTTGCAAAACATTCCAATTCGCACCGAGGATGGTCGCCGTGTTCGCCGAGCTTTTATTGCACCAGCTGGTTACAAAGTCGTCTCTGCTGACTATTCGCAAATTGAACTTCGCATCATGGCGCACTTGTCACAAGACGAAAATTTGATTGATGCCTTTACCCGTGATGATGACATTCACCGCCGCACGGCTGCTGAAATTTTTGCTGTTGCACAAGATGAAGTCACTAGCGACCAACGCCGCTACGCCAAGACCATTAACTTTGGTTTGATTTATGGGATGCGTGAATATGGTTTGGCTCAGGCTTTGGAAACCAGCCCTTTCGAGGCCAAAAACTACATTGACCGTTATTTTGCGCGTTACCCAGGTGTGGCAGCTTATATGCAACGCGCCAAAGAGGATGCAGAAGAAAAAGGTTATGTCGAAACCATTTTTGGTCGCCGCTTGTATTTACCTGATATTCACAACAAAAATGCCAATATTCGCGCAGGTGCAGAACGTGCCGCCATTAACGCTCCCATGCAAGGCACTGCATCTGATTTGATTAAACGCGCCATGATTGCCGTTCAGACATGGCTACACCAAGAAAAGCTCAAAACCACTTTGATTATGCAAGTGCATGACGAATTGGTGCTAGAAGTTCCCGAAGAAGAACTTGCAACCATTCAAGCCAAATTGCCTAAGCTCATGAGTCAAGCGGGCCAATTACTGGTTCCACTCTTGGCTGAAGTGGGTATTGGTGAGAATTGGGAGCAAGCGCATTAAAACCCCATGGCCCTTCGGGGCCACACCAAATAAAGCGATTGATTCATGACAAAAACAGATAACGAGAAACCCCGTAAAGGTTCATCCATTACTCGGGTGTTGGAAATTTTAGAAAAACTGGCTGAAATTAAAACACCGATTTACCCTTTTGACTTAGCGCACCAACTGGATATTCCACGCCCCAGTATTCACCGATTACTACAATTATTAGAACAAGAAGGCTTTGTTCGCACTGATTTAAATGGCAGTATTATTGCAGGTCCACGAACATTCAAAGTGGCCATTGGCATTTGGCAAAGCACGCAATACAAAACCTTGCGCGAAGCCATTTTAAAGCGATTGTCAGACACCATTGGTGAAACCTGCGGCATCTCCATGCCCGATGGCATCGACATGATTTATAGCGATCGCATCCAAACCAATTGGCCATTACAAGTTTATTTACCCATGGGCTCCCGTGTGCCAATGTGGGGTACAGCCAGTGGAAAATTATTTCTAAGCACCTTGCCTGAACAACAACAAGAATTGCTGCTCAGAAAATTGCAATTAAGCCCATTTACCAAGAACACCATCACCGACATTGATGCTCTGCGTATTGAGCTACAACAAACGAAAAAAAATCGGATGGGTACCGACAATGAAGAATTTGTTGCGGGCATGGTGGCTTTTGCTGTGCCCATTTTGGATGCACAAGGCAATTTTTTGGCTTCGTTATACACCCATGCACCCACTTTGCGAACAGACTTACCTAGCTTATTGCACTTTGAAGACACGCTGCGCCAAGCCGCCAGTGAATTAAGTGATGTCCTCATTGAGTTTACTCAAACGCAGCATTAGTAAGCATTCAAATCCAGATCAGATAATGACAAAATGTTCTGGGTCAAAACCTGCATCGCGCTAGATTGCTGTATCCAATGGTGCCAATACAAAGGCACATCAACCATTGCCTTGGGGTAAATGCCTTGTAATATGTTGTTTCCCCCTAAGGCATTGAGTTGATAATCTGGCACCATGCCATAACCCAAGCCCAGCAACACGGCTTGTAAAAAAGCATCCGATGAGGGAATAAAATGATAAGGATATTGCCCTTTTAGCAAACCAAAATTCGCCAACATCACTTCCTCATGCATGGCATCTTTGTGATTGAAAATAATGGCAGGAGCCACTTTCATGCTCTGTCGGTTCACACCTTGGGCAAACCATTGATCACAAAATGCTTGGGTTGCCACCATGTGATAACGAGCATGGCCAATTAATACTGCCTTGCACCCTGACATTGCCACCGATTCACTTGCTACACAAGCATTCACCAGTCCAGTTTCCAATAATGTGTGGGTATGGCGTTGGTCATCCATGTGTATGTCCAAAACCAGACGCTGCTGCTGGCAGCTTGCCTGCAAACTGGGCAATAACCATGTGCTCAGTGTATCGGCATTCACTGCGATCGCTACTTTGGTAAAGTCAGCAGTGTCTTTGCCACTTAAATTTTGCAATAGGTTTTCTTCTAATAAACGACTGTGCTGCAAATATTTTGCCACTTCCCAACCTGCTTGCGTGGGTACACAAGGTCGAGTGCGTACCAAGAGCAATTTACCCAAGGATTTTTCCAAAGCCTGTACTCGCAGCGACACTGCTGATGGGGTTAAACACAAAGCATGGCCTGCTGCGTCAAAACTACCCGACTCAATAACCGCTAAGAATGCTTGGCATTGTTTGCTATCTAACATGGGCTAATCCTAAATTATTTTTAGCTTATCCTTAATTTTTTTAATCTTACTGCACATCAAGCAAAAAACCTAGATACTGTGAGCCATTATTCACGAGGGGAAAATAAATGAGTGCTTGGCTTTATGGTTTAGGAACAGGATTTTCATTGATTGCTGCTATTGGTGTACAAAATGCATTTGTAATTAAGCAAGGTTTAAAAAAAGAACATGTCTTCTGGGTGTGCTTGGTTTGTGCCCTATCCGACTCTATCTTGGTTTCATTGGGCATTATGGGTTTTGCCAAAGTGGTGAATGCCTACCCACAAATCGTGACTTTGGCCAAATATTTTGGCGCAACTTTTTTAATTTGGTATGGCGCAAAAAGCTTTTATGCTGCTTTTTATAAAAATGATGTTTTAAACCCCAGTAACATCGAAAAAAGCTCACGTTGGGCCGTTATTGGTGCTTGCTTGGCTTTCACTTGGCTTAATCCACATGTTTATTTGGACACTGTGGTTTTAATTGGCTCCATTGCCATGCAATTTGAAGGTCAGCGAGTGGCTTTTGCTGCTGGCGTCTTAACCGCCTCATGGGTATTTTTCTTTGCTTTGGGCTATGGGGCTAGAGTTTTATTGCCTTTGTTCCAAAAAGCCATTTCATGGAAAATTTTGGATTTTTTGGTCGGGCTCATGATGTGGATTATTGCCTTGACCTTGTTATTGAATGAATAAGCCCTCTATTCCATCCTCAGTCATCAGTCAAAAAAGACCGTGTCCTCAAACACGGTCTTTTTGCTATTACACAAAATTCATAATGGCAATGACGGCAATAATAAATGGAATCACATAAGTAATGTAATAATACAAAGGCACTGCCAATTTGCGATTAATCGTGTTTTCATTGGTGATCTCTTCAACCATCAATTTTTTCTTCAATACAAAACCAATAAAAATACAGGTTAAAAAGCTAGTCAATACAAAGAAAACATTGGCACTAATCGAATCAAATGCATCAAACACTGACAAACCAAAAATACGCACATCACGCCAAGGCCCATCAGACAACACGCTAGGCACATTACCCAAAACAAAAATGGTCAACAAGGTCACAATCGTCGCTGCACGACGATTTAAGGCCGTTTTTTCAATCAACGTGGTAATAATCACTTCATAAATGGTCAATGACGTGGTCAATGCCGCCAAAAGCAACAAAACAAAAAAGGCTATGCCAAATACGGTACCAAAAGGCATGTTTGAAAACACAATCGGCAAGGCTTGAAACACCAATGTTGGGCCCGCAGATGGCTCCATATTCACTGAGAATAAAGCAGGGAAAATCACAAAACCTAGCATTAATGGAATCGTGGTATTAATCACACCTGTAATCATGCTGATTTTAGCCATGTTTTCTTTTTTACTCAGGTAAGATGATAAGGTAATCATCACGCCAAAACCCAAGCTCAATGCAAAAAACACCTGACCCAAAGCTTGTAAGAAAATATTGGGGTTAATGCGGCTAAAATCAGGCACCAAGTAAAACGAAATACCAGCAGAAGCATTGGGCAATTGCAAAGCAAAAAATACCATGACAATCAAAATCAACAAAAACAAAGGCATAATGCGCGAGATTAATTTTTCAATCCCTTGAATAATGCCTTTGGTCAAAATGTAGTAATTCACTGCCACAAATAAGAAGGTATACCAACCCATTTTCCACGAATCGGTAATGGAACCTGTAAACAAAGTCGCGATTTCATTGCTTTGAATCGGTTTGGATAAATCAATGGTGCCTTTTAAAATATCAAAGATATAGCTAATAACCCAACCACCTAGCACCATGTAATACGCCAAAATGCCAAATGCACCAATAATGGCCAAAATGCCAATCCCTTGCCACCATTTTGAAATAGGGCGTGGAATATTGCCTTGTTTAAAAGCATCAATCGTATTGGTTTTTAGGCGACGTCCGATAACATGTTCCGCCATCAACATCGGAACCCCCAAGACAATCATGGCCAAAATAAAGACCAATAAATAGGCACCACCACCGTTAGAACCCACTTGATAAGGAAAGCGCCAAGTCGCACCAAAACCGATGGTCGCCCCTGCAACGGTTGAAATATAAAGTAACTGGCTACTCCAGTTTTCACGCTTATTATCTGACATTTTTCTCCTCCTACAAAGAATCAGACATGACTTCAACAAGCCATCACATCACAAAATACTCGACAGCAATAACTTCTTATGGGTTATTTTTTAATCGAATGAGGCCCATATCATAGCGATATTTTGCTTATTTGAATATTGTATATTATATATTTTGTAAGAAGTGGCCGACAAACAGCCATAAACAATTGATAACAATTATTATTTAAAACATATCAAGAACCGTTTACGCATCAAAAAAGCTGCTTGCAATAGCAAGCAGCTTCCAATCTGGGTATTTTTGAGAAAAAACTAGCCCAATGTTGGCATGGAAAATTGTGCCCCTTCGCGAACATTAGAGCTTGGCCAACGCTGGGTAATGGTTTTGCGACGGGTGTAAAAACGAGCGCCGTCTGGACCATAAGCAAACAAATCCCCAAACAATGAGCGTTTCCAACCACCAAAACTGTGATAAGCCACGGGCACTGGCAATGGAATATTAATGCCTACCATGCCCACTTGAATATGATCACTGAAATAACGAGCGGCTTCACCGTCGCGAGTATAAATACAAGTACCATTGCCATATTCGTGGTCATTGATTAATTGCATGGCTTCATGCATGGTTTTCACCCGCACCACTTGCAATACTGGGCCAAAAATTTCTTCTTGATAGCTTTTCATGTTCGGTGTCACTGCGTCAATTAATGTTGCACCAACAAAAAAGCCATTTTCATAACCTGCGACTTTGGTATTTCGACCATCGACCACAATCGTGGCACCATCATTTTGGGCACTATCAATATAGCCGATCACTTTTTCTTGATGTGCTTTGGTAATCACTGGGCCAAAATCATTGCTCTTATCACTGTATACACCCATTTTTAAAGACTGCATGGCAGTTTTCATTTGCTCAACCAAAGCATCGGCTATTTCATCACCCACCGCCACCGCCACACTCAATGCCATGCAACGCTCACCAGAAGAGCCAAATGCTGCACCCAATAATGAATTGACCACATTATCCAAATCAGCATCAGGCATAACAATTGCGTGGTTTTTTGCCCCGCCCAAGGCTTGGCAGCGTTTACCATATTTGGTTGCTGTGGCATAAATATATTCGGCAATGGGGGTTGAACCCACAAAACTCACCGCTTGTACCCGTTTATCTGTCAATAAAACATCTACTGCGGTTTTGTCACCATTAATCACATTGATAACGCCTTTGGGCAAACCGGCTTCTTCTAATAATTGAGCCAAGAACAAAGTCGCACTGGGGTCTCGCTCTGAAGGTTTCAAGACAAACGTGTTACCACAAACAATGGCCATGGGGTACATCCATAATGGCACCATGGCAGGAAAATTAAAAGGGGTAATGCCTGCTACCACACCCAATGGTTGAAATTCACTCCATGAATCAATATTGGGCCCAACACCTTTACTGAATTCGCCTTTTAAAAACTCAGGCGCACCACAGGCATATTCAACATTTTCAATGCCGCGTTGCAACTCCCCCGCTGCATCATGAATAATTTTGCCGTGTTCTTCACCAATCAAGGCACAAATCTTGGCTTGGTTTTCTTCTAATAACGCTTTGAATTTAAACATCACCCGTGCACGCTTTAAAACAGGTGTATCACGCCAAGCTGGAAATGCTGCTTGTGCTGCGGCAATGGCTTCTTCAACGGTTTGCACACCAGCCAAAGCAACTTGCTTGATCACGTCCCCTGTTGCAGGATTATAGACCGCCTGTTTTTTTTCATGTGCGGTATTGATTTTACCGTTAATCAAATGACCGATAAGTGTTTCCATTATTTCTCCTCAATTGATATTCAT
>JASLDB010000138.1 GCA_030151665.1 Neisseriaceae bacterium | reverse complement strand
TAAAAGCGGTAAAGTCATTTTCAATAAATTTACCATCAAAACGGCTTTGGGGAGCGGGGGCAAAAATGTGCTCAGGTAAAAAGCCTTTGTATAGGGTGTGCATGGAATTGTCTGGGTCACACACACTCATGGCACCAAAAGTATCACCATGGTAGCTGTGGGCAATGGTTAAGAATTTTTGTCTGGCTTCACCTTGGCTGTGCCAATATTGCAAGGCCATTTTTAAGGCAACTTCGACGGCCACGGAGCCAGAGTCGGCTAGAAAAACACGGTCTAAATGATCTGGGCTTAATGCCACCAGTTTTTTGCACAAGGCAATGGCAGGCTCATGGGTAATGCCACCAAACATCACATGCGACATTTTGGGTAATTGCTTGGCGATGGCATCGTTTAGGCGAGGGTGGTTGTAACCATGTTGTGCCGCCCACCAAGATGACATGCCATCAATTAATCGCTGCCCATCTTCCAAGTGTAAATAAACATCATGTGCTTGGCTAACAGGGTAGCAAGGCAAAGGCTGGGTCATCGAGGTATAAGGGTGCCAAATGTGTTTGGCATCAAACGACAAATCCATGTTCATTGTGTGTTAACTTTCTGCCATGCTCATGGCTTGTTTAATATCCACATCCACAATGCGTGACACGCCTTTTTCTTGCATGGTCACACCAATTAACTGTTCTGCCATTTCCATGGTTAATCGATTGTGAGAAATGTATAAAAATTGTGTTTTATCACTCATTTGTTCAACCAAACGACAAAAACGACTGGTATTGGCATCATCCAGTGGAGCATCCACTTCATCCAATAGGCAAAATGGTGCAGGGTTTAAGCTAAACAAAGCAAAGACCAAACTCATTGCGGTTAAGGCCTTCTCACCACCAGATAACAGGTAAATGGTGCTGTTTTTCTTGCCCGGTGGGCGAGCCATAATGCTGACACCAGCATCCAAAACATCATCACCCACCAAGTGCAATTTGGCTTCACCGCCACCAAACAAGGTTGGGAAAAAGCTTTGCATTTTGCCATTGACTTCTTCAAACGTCGCCAAGAATAAGGTTTTGGTTTCCAAGTCAATTTGGGCAATGGCTTCGTTCAATAAGCCGATGGCTTTGTGAATATCACTGCATTGGGTTTGGTAATACTCTTGTCGGGTTTTGGCTTCAACCAACTCATCTAGTGCTGCCATATTCACAGGGCCCAATCGCTGGATTTGCTTGGTCAATGTAGCAATATCAACGAGTAATTGATTCGGGGCTGCTGGCGCTTTATTGTCTTTAAATAAATCAAAATTAACATGTCGAGAAGCCAAGTTTTCTTGGAAGCGGTTCATGGCCAATTGTGCTTCTTGCTGTTTTAACAAACCCGCTTGTATGCTTTGTTGGCAATCTGGTAATTTTTGTGCCAAGGCTTGTTGTTGGCTTTGACAAGCTTGTAAGGCTTGTTGCAGTGTTAATAAAACCTCGCTTAATTCACTTCCCAATGCTGCACTTTGTTGCAGTTGTTCATTAACCATTTCCAAAGCTGCCAATGCTTCATCTTCTGCCAATAGGGTTTCAGTGCTAATGGCTAATTCACCCAATGCTTCGTGGTGATTGGCAATTTGTTCTTGCCATGCCTGAATTTGCCCTTGGGTTTGTTGCCATTGTTGCTGGCTTTTTTGGTATTCCAATTGTTCCAATCCCACTTGGCGATTGGCTTCTAACAATTGCAATTGGTGTTGTTTGACCGCATGTTGTTGGGCTTCTCTGCGCTCGGTTAATGCCAAAAAATCATCTTCAAGCGAAACACTGCCTTCGCTTAATGTTTCTAGCCGCATTTGCTGTTCTTGCTGCAATTGGTACAAGCTTTCAGTATTGGCTGCCAATTCAGTTAATTGCAGATCAATGTGGGTAAAGCGTTTGTGTTTTTCTTTGGTGGCCATCACCAGCGCATTGGCTTCGCTTTGCAATTGATAAGCCAAACCCTGTTGGGTTTTGTGTTCGGCGCGAATGGTTTGCAAGGTTTGTGCCACTTGATTTTGTTCATGTGTTAATTGGCTAACTTGGGTTTCAGCTTGGCTCAATTGTGGCGACAAGACCATGAGTTCTTCTTGCAAATTATCGATTTGATCTTGCAATGCCAACACATCGTGGGCATTGGCTTCGTGCAGTGCTTCAACACTGACAAGGTCGATTAGCCAAGCATCTTGGCTGACAAAGCATTGTTCAGGGGTTAATTGTTGACGTTGGGTTAGCGCACTGGCTAAATCATCACACAGTAAAAAAGGGTTTAACCACAATGCTATGGCACTGGCAAAGGGGGAGTCTTTTGGCAAAGTAACTTTGCTGGCCAGACTATTGGGCAATGCAGCCACGGTGGTGGCATTGTCGATTAAGGTAGGCAATGAGCCTGAGTGGTTTTGCCAATCCATTTGTGGGTAAAAACGGCTAAACAGGCGATTGGACAATACCATGCTCACCACTTTTTGCCATGGTGCATCCACTTGCATGCTTTCCCACAAAACTGGGCTATCACTTAACCAAGCCACTTGTTCTTTGGCTTGTTGTGCTTCAATGTTTTGTCGTTGTTGCTTCAAACTAGACAATTGTGCCTCAAGAGACACTTGGGTTTTAATCAAACCATGGCTATTTTCTTGTGCGTGTTGCAGTGCCGTTTGCAATTGCCCTTGTTGCTCTTCGGTTTCGGCCATTTTGGCTTCAAGGGTTTCGACTGCCAATAATGCCGTTTGTGCCAAGAGATTTTTTTCATCCATGGCCGCTTCGCTTGGCAAATCCAATTGGCTTTTTTCAGTATTTAAGGCATTAATTTGATTTTGATTGGTTTGAATCTTTTGTTCTGTAAACTGCATATTTTGCGACAGCAGTGCATGTTCACGTTTGAGGCGGCTGTGTTCTTGTTGTTGGTGATTAAATGCCTGTTCTAACTGCATCAGTGCATCTTCTAGTTCATGTGTACTGTCTTGTAAAGTTGCCATTGCCAATTGCAATTCTTCTAGCAACATGGCTTTTTCTTCTAAAATCAATTGCCAAGACTCTTCACTGTCTTGTGCGGTTTGAATAGATTCTGTTAGTTGCAATATTTGGGTTTGCAGTTTTTGTTTTTCTTCTTCCAAACGGTTTTTTTGCCATTTTTTTTGACTGCTTTGTTCTTCTAAGCGAACTTGTTGTTGTTTTAAGGTGCTAATGCTTTGGTTGTGCGCTAAAATTTTCTCTTGCTGCTCACGTTCTTTGAGCTGCAATTGGTAACTTTCTTCATTAACCGATTCATTGGCTTGTTGCAATTGATCCAATAGCAATTGCTCTTGTGCTAATTGATCTGTGCTGGCGGTGTAAGTGGTCTTGGCATCTTGTAAATGCAAATAATCCAACCAATCTTGTTTTTCGTGTAATTCATTGCGCAATGATTGATAATGATTGGCTGTACTGGCTTGTTTTTCCAATTTATTCACTTGCTTGTCTAGTTCAGACTGAATATCTTGCAAGCGCTGTAAATGCTCTTCTGTGTCTTTTAAACGCGAAGCCGTTTCTTTGCGCCTTTCTTTGTATTTGGAAACACCAGCAGCTTCTTCTAAATAGCTGCGCAACTCTTCTGGTTTGGCTTCGATGATTTTGGAAATCATCCCTTGCTCAATAACTGCATAACCACGAGCACCCACGCCCGTGCCCAAAAATAAATCGGTAATGTCTTTGCGACGCACCACTTGGTTATTGATGTAATAAGTCGAATCGCCTTGTCTGGTGAGGCTACGTTTGATGGATACCTCTTGGTATTGCCCCCATGCGCCTTGTAAAGTGCCATCGCTATTGTCAAAAACCAATTCAACAGAGGCTTTGGCTGCGGGTTTTCGGGTATTGGCACCATTAAAAATCACATCTTGCATGCTCTCACCACGTAACTGCTTGGCAGAGGCTTCACCCAATACCCAACGCACAGCATCAATAACATTGCTCTTGCCACAACCATTGGGGCCAATAACAGCAACCAATTGCCCGGGGACATTGAGAGTAGTGGGGTCAACAAAGGATTTAAAGCCAGCAAGCTTAATGTGGGTTAGGCGCATAAAAACCAATATAACAAAAAGGATAACAAGGGCTGTATTTTAGCTGATTTTTACCAGAACGTCTGTTTATCGGCTTATTCCACCGGCTTACTGTCAAGAATGGACGCTATTTTTGAAGTATGGGGATTGTTAAATTTCATTGTCATCAGTTGATTAGAATAGCGCATAAGAAATGATAGGCATTTTTTAAAGAAAAAATGGATCAAGGTTGCTGATTGGAGTGTGCCATACCCCAACCCAAACTGATGTTGGGCAAGAGATTGCTTTATTTAACGAAAGAACAGTTAGATGGGACGTACTTGGCTTTAAAATGTGTTGCACCACCTTTTTTGACAGTACAAGTCCAAATACCTTCTTCATCACGGTCAAGTTGTAGCATTGCCCCTGCAATATTCATGTTAGCTTCTTTGCCCAATGTGGCGACAAGCGTCCATTCTTGTGCTTTTGCTGGCTGGGTTATTGCAGCACCCGTGCGGACAGAAAGATTCATTTTTGAGATGAGAAGAGAATGGATTCGTGTGGATTGTGTCCCAGCAGCCAAAGGTTTTTTATCCTTTGTTAAACCAATATTTTCTTTGGTATGGTCGCTCTCATCCACTTTACCCAATACAGGTTGCAGGCCTTCAAATAAAGCTGCGTCTATTGCAGTTTTAGCAGCTGACATCTCCCCATATACACGCATCACTTGCGATTTAGAAACATAATCTGGGTAAATTGAAAATATGTCAGTGGGTATGGCATATGTGGTGGTTGTAACAGCCATCAACTGGATGAGTATATAAATTTTTTGTAATGATTTCATTTTCTATCCATTTTTGAGGGCATATTGGTGTTTTAATCTTCGTTATCATCGTCATAATCATCATCCATGGTGATTAGACTTTAATAGGGTTCAGATAACGGAATATATTGCTTGCTGTCACCATAAGCAATCATGTCGTAATAAAAATGCCCACCACACCGCTGTATTAAATCTGCGGGGTAATTGGCAAGTAAGTTTAAAAACGCATCAAAGCTTTCACTGACTTGGTAGTTTCGATGCTCATCATGTTGGAACATCATAACATGACCTGAAAACTCCC
>JASLDB010000135.1 GCA_030151665.1 Neisseriaceae bacterium | reverse complement strand
AGGATAAAAGCACATGGATGAGATCCAAGAACTTTCTGTTATTGATTACCAAGGGTTAATGCATTGGTTCCCTGATTCACCTATTTTGGCATTTATCAGTGCTTTGGTGGTTTTGTTAGTATTGTCCGCATTGGTTAATTTTGTCATGAAGTATATTGTGATTAAAAGCATACGCCGTTTGGTGAGTCGAAGAGACGCACCTTGGGTGAGTATCTTTTTAAAAGGCAATGTGATTTCACGGTTTGTTAATATTTTCCCTGCCATGGTCATTCTAAATGGCATCGCTTATGTGCCGTTTTTAGGCAAAGGGGCTGTGCATGTCATTGAGGTTATTATGCAGTTAACCATTGTTTTAACTTTAACCTTGTCTTTCACTGGAGCATTAACGGGTTTAAATCAAGTGTATGAATTGCGACCTGATGCACAAAGAAAACCGATTAAAGGCTATTTGCAATTGGTGTCGTTATTGGCCTATATTGTTTGTGCATTGGTGTTATTGGGCTTGGCATTGGATAAGAGCATCATGAACCTGTTAGCTGGCTTGGGTGCCATGGCTGCCGTGTTAATGTTGATTTTTCAAAACACCATTTTGTCTTTGGTCGCAAGTGTGCAAGTATCTTCTTATGATATGGTGCGGGTGGGGGACTGGATTGAAATGCCAGCATTGAATGCAGACGGCACAGTGATTGATATGTCACTGCACATGGTTTCTGTACAAAATTTTGACAATACCATCACGGTTATTCCGACCAATCGCTTGGTATCAGACACTTTTCGCAACTGGCGTGGTATGAGTGAGTCAGGTGTGCGTCGCATTAAGCGTTCTATTTATATTGACCAAAGCAGTGTTCGTTTTTTAGATGAGCAAGATTGGGAAAAAGCCAATGAATTTTCAGTGTTAAAAGCATATTTGGCGCGAAAAGAGGATGAACTGGGTGTTTGGAATGAAAAACTAAGTGAACAGGGTTTGTCCAGTGTAAACAATCGGCATCTAACGAATTTTGGTACATTTCGAGCTTATGTTTATTATTATTTGAAAAACCACCCAGAGATTAGCCAAGCCAATACATTGTTGGTGCGCCAAATGGACCCCACTTCAAAAGGGGTACCATTGGAAGTGTATTGTTTCGCCGATACCACTGTGTGGTTGGATTATGAACGGATTCAATCTGATGTTTTTGACCATTTAATGGCGGTGATTCCGCAGTTTGGTTTGCGTATATTCCAAGAGCCCAGTGGACATGATGTACAGGGTTTGACTCACCAATAATGCAAAAAAATGCAGTAATCGGTGTATATGGCTTGAGGATGACACCGATTACTGGCATGATTACGCTTTTATTTTTCTTGTGGTAGCCTGTTAAGATGAGTGATGAATTAAATAACCATGAATTGCCAAATGGCGTTGAAAATGAAGACAATGCAGTTAGTCACAAACGTGGCATTCGCAGTTTTGTCTTGCGCCAAGGACATTTAACGGCGGCACAGCAAAAAGCAATTGATGAATGGATGCCAATTTGGGGCTTGGCTTACCAAGAATCTGTGATTGATTTACCAACTGTATTCAAACGAGAAGCACCCAAAATTTTGGAAATCGGTTTTGGTATGGGTGTGGCGACAGCGCAAATTGCCCAAAATATGCCTCATCAAGACTATATCGCCATTGATGTGCATGGCCCAGGTGTGGGTAACTTGTTAAAGTTGATTGATGAAAGCCATATTGAAAATTTGCGTGTAATGCGTCATGATGCCGTTGAAGTGGTTGAAAACATGATTAGCGATGCTGCATTAGATGGTATCCATGTGTTCTTCCCTGATCCTTGGCACAAAAAACGCCATAATAAGCGCCGTTTAATCCAAACCCCTTTTGTTGAGAAATTATTGCCTAAACTCAAAGTGGGTGGTTATATTCACTTAGCGACTGATTGGCAAGAATACGCAGAGCAAATGCTAGAAGTATTGTCTGGTTTTGACTGTTTGGAAAACACAGGCAATGATTATGTTGAAAAACCAGCATATCGACCTGAAACCAAGTTTGAAGCACGCGGTTTGCGTTTGGGTCATGGTGTTTGGGATTTGGTGTTTAAACGCATGAAGTAAGCTAATGAGTTTTGCTAGTGAAGCCAAGCTTTGTGCTTGGCTTTTTTTATGGGTGAATAGATGCAGAATATTAATTTGGGGCCAATTTCATTGCCAATACAATGGGTGATTGTATTGACGGCCATTATCTTAGCCAATATTTTAGCAGCATGGCAAAAGCGAAAAAGTGGCATTGCGCTGGATAATAGCATTTGGTATTGGGCTATGGCGACATTGTTATTGTCTAGAGTCGGTTTTGTTGTGATGCACTGGAGTCATTATAAAGGACACTGGGGACAAATCATCAATATTAAAGATGGTGGTCTGTCATGGCAGATGGCACTATTAAGTGGTTTTTTAGGTTTTGTCATCATTGTATGGCGACATCGTCAAGCATGGCGTTGGGTGGCGTTGAGCATGGTGACACCATTGGCGTGCACGATTGTAGGTTTATCCATTTTACATGCACATAATCAATCTCAATCACTGCCAGATGTATTGGTACAGGATTTGTCTGGTCATGTGCTGTCATTAAAAAAATTATCTGGTAAAAAAGTGGTTTTGAATCTTTGGGCGACTTGGTGCCCACCATGTCAGCGTGAGATGCCTATATTACAAGCTGCCCAAAAAGCATACCCAGATGTTCATTTTGTTTTGGTAAACCAAAGTGAAGGTTTGGAGGCAGTAAAAAAATACTTAGCAAATGAACAATTATATTTTAATCATGTGTATCTCGATCCCAAAGCTGAACTTGGCCAAGCGGTGGGGTCAAGTTTATTGCCCACCACTTTGTTTTATCAAGAAAATGGTCAATTATCCCAAAGCCATTTGGGGGAGTTAAGTGCAGCCAGTTTGGCCATTGCACTGCAAAAATAAGTGAAAATTATTGCAGTGCAAAAAATAAATGTTTGTTTATTAATGTATTTTTTGTTTGTTGGAGTGGTGTTTTTACTCGACAAGTCAAAAAAACAGGCATAAGATTAATTCACCAAAGATGATAAGAAAACCAGAGGAGTGAAAAATGGTCAATCAAACATTACAACTTAACATTTTGCGAACCATGGGCAGCGATGCATTCAATGCCCCCAATAGTAAAGGTATTATTCAGTTTATTGATAAATTGGGTAGCGAGAAGAAACTGGCAGAATTAATGGACACATTTTTCAAGGCTGGTTGGGTGAAAAAAACGTGTTATCGCGTCAATGATAACGGCGGTATCTTGATTGAAGATTTGGGCAAGAAAAACCTAACATATCTGGGTTTGGCGGTCTTAAATGAAGAGCAGCAAGCTATAGATAACATGACGATTGAAGTACCACATGACATGGTGACGACCTTGGCTAAAATGATTGAACACGCCGATTTGACTGAGCGTGAGAAGGCGCGGTTATTATTGCAATTACAAGAAAAAGGGGCGGAATCAATATTGAGTCAGTCGATTAATTTCACCATGGGCAATGCCAATGCCGTTGTTGGTATGTTAAATGCTTGGGCAAAATCTTTAAACCAAGCATGATTATTGGATGGTTTACCAAAAAACACAGCTTATGCTGTGTTTTTTATTGGGTATTATTGTTACTGTTATGGGAAATGGTTACATATTGAAATTATTTGTCATATAATGTTGGCATGATAATGATTGGATCAAACAATGCCTTGGTTACTTATGTTTGCTGGAGCAGTAATGGGCTATGCCTTTGGAAATACTGTGATGTATTTTTTATTGGGTGCAATCACAGGGTACTTAGCAGGCATTTGTTTTGAGTTTAATGACATCAAAAACAACAATAAACGATTAGAAGCACAAATAGAGAAACTGCAAGAAGACTTAAGTTATTATCAAAAAAATATTGATCAACAATTAAACCATATTCGATCGCAAAAGATTAATTCATCCCTTGGGGATCATCATGTTGACCATGAACAAGATGTCACTTCGCAATCATCAAAAATAAGTCAGGCAGTTTATGGTGCCGTATCAGAGACACCCCAAGTGGTATTGGATTTGCCATTGGAAAATATTCATTTAAACAATGCATTGTCTTCTTCCTCACTTGAATCTGGATTCGTTGAACCTGTATTGTCTGAGTACAAAGATGCCTATTATGTTAAAGAAGGGCATGTAGACAGCGTGGTTACTGATAGCATCTTGGCTGATATTCATAATGAATTGCAAAAACAAATTGATCAACAAATTAGTTCAACAAGCCATGTGCCTAATAACAAGGTGATACCACAATCGCCAGTATCTATGGTAGAGAATCAAGTCGATTTATCTGAATTTATTAGTCAAAATACGGTTGCTACACTAGAAGAAACAGAAAAATTAGAGTCTAGAGTATTGAATCCAGATATTACATTGCATTCACCAAATCAAGCGAATAAATCAAACCAAAACGCCAGACAATCACGCACAACAGCCAAAGAAGATAATGATGAAGATTTAAGTTTAGAGTCGATTTACAGATGGTTTTTTGGTGGCAATACCATCTTAAAAGTAGGCGTGATTATTTTGTTCTTGGGTTTGGCATTTTTATTGCGTTATGCCACAGCCGATGTGGTTGTTCCCATAGAAATACGCTATTTAGGCGTTGTAATGAGCAGTGCAGCTTTGGTGTGGTTAGGTTGGCGTTTACGTTATCGTGAAAATAACTATGGTTTAATTTTACAAGGTGCTGGCGTTGGTTTGCTTTATCTTAGTTGTTATGCTGCCATGTCAATGCATGCTTTATTGGCACCTGGTACTGCTTTTTTCTTATTAATCGTTGTTGCAGCTTTTGCTGTCACTTTGGCCATTTGGCAAGATAGTTTAAGTTTGGCTGTGGTGGCGACCATTGGTGGTTTTGCAGCACCTATTTTGGCATCTACAGGTTCAGGCAATCACATCGCATTATTTAGTTACTTTATGGTGTTGAATATTGCCATTATGAGTATTGCTTGGCACAAAGCTTGGCGTTTATTGAATTTGGCTGGTTTTGTGGGTACTTTTGGAATCGGCATGACATGGGGTAACCAATCTTTTACTCCTGATGTTTATGTCAGTACACAATTATTTTTATTGGCGTTTTTTGTTTTGTATTTTATCGTAGGGGTGTTATTTACCAAACAAAAATTACTTGAAGCTGGTAAAGCACCGAAAGAGCGCCATGCATTGTTACAATGGTCGTTTAACCATACTGATTATATTGATTCTACTGTTGTATTAGGGCTACCCATTGTGGCATTCGGTTTGCAATATGCCATTATCAAACACATCGAAAATGGTGTGGCGGTGAGCGCTTTGTTATTAGGTATGTTTTATGCGCTTGTGGCAACTTGGCTGTTTCGGCAAGATGATAAACGGACTTTGTTATTGGCAGAGATTAATACGGGCTTGGCGGTGTTATTTTTAACACTGAGCATTCCTTTGTATTTTGAAGCGCAATGGACATCTGCCTCTTGGGCGTTGGAAGCTGCAGGCTTGTATTGGATTGGCTTAAAGCAACAACGTAAGTTTGCAAGATACCTGGCTGTGGCCTTGCAGGTGTTTTCAAGTGTGGCGTGGTTATGGGATGTGGGTTTTGCAAGCGATACAGTTTTACTCA
>JASLDB010000082.1 GCA_030151665.1 Neisseriaceae bacterium | reverse complement strand
CCTTTGTTTTGTCTTTTGTTGATTGAGAATATGAATATTTTATCTGTTGAAAATGCTTGCTTTGCTGTTGGTCACGTTCCTTTATTGGATCACACTGGTTTTCAACTACAAGAAGGGGAGAAAATTGGCTTGATTGGCCGCAATGGCGCTGGCAAATCCTCCTTGTTAAAAATATTAGCGGGCGTGCAAAAATTAGACGACGGCCAACTCATTCGACAAAACAACTTGGTGACCGCCTACGTCCCACAAGAATCTTTTTTTGATGATGCTGCCACGGTTTTTGACACCGTATCAGAAGGATTGGGGGAAGTTAAAAACCTCTTAAAAGATTATCATCAACTTAGTATTCACTTGGCTGAACACCAAGATGATGCCAGTTTAAAACGCTTAAATGAATTGCAAACTGCACTTGAAAATGCCAATGGTTGGCAGTTTGATGCCCTAATTCAACAAACCCTTAGTCAGTTAAATCTCCCTGAAGACGCCTTAATTGGCAATTTATCGGGTGGGCAAAAAAAACGCGTCGCATTGGCACAAGCTTGGGTGCAAAAACCCGATGTTTTATTATTAGATGAACCCACAAACCACTTGGATATTGAAGCCATTATTTGGTTAGAAGGCTTGATTCAAAGTTTTTCGGGCAGTGTTATTATCATTACCCATGATAGACGTTTTTTAGATAACACCGCCAATCGCATTATCGAACTTGATCGAGGCATTATCCGCAGTTACCCAGGTACATTCACCCAATACAGTGAACTCAAAGCCCAAGAATTGAGCGTTGAAGCAGAACACAATCGCTTATTTGATAAATTTCATGCCCAAGAAGAAGTGTGGATTCGCAAAGGCATTGAAGCTCGCCGCACACGCAACCAAGGTCGAGTCAAACGCCTTGAGGAATTGCGCAAAGAACGATCACGCCGTCGTGAACAACAAGGACAAGTGAATTTTAATTTATCGACAGGTGAAAAAAGTGGCAAAATCGTCGCCGAAATGGAACACGCTAGCTTTGCCTATGGTGACAACACCATTATCAACGATTTCAGCACCATTATCCAACGTGGTGACAAAATTGGCTTAATTGGCCCAAATGGCATAGGCAAAACAACATTTTTAAAATTAATTTTAGGTGAATTGTCGCCTAGCAATGGCAAGTTACGACTAGGCACTAAGCAAGACATCGCTTATTTTGATCAATTTCGCAGCGCCTTAAACGAAGAAGACACTGTTTTTTATACCCTAGGACAAGGCAATGACTTTGTGGACATTGGTGGGCAAAAAAAACATGTTATGAGCTATTTGGATGATTTTTTGTTTCACCCTGCTCGTGCACAAAGCCCAGTGTCATCTTTATCTGGTGGTGAACGAAACCGTTTATTACTGGCCAAACTATTCACCCAACCTGCCAATATTTTGGTATTGGATGAACCCACTAATGACTTGGATATTGATACGCAAGAGTTGCTAGAAGAGCTACTGCGGGACTATGATGGTACAGTATTTTTGGTCAGCCATGACCGTATGTTTTTGGACAATGTGATTACCAATAGCATCGTTTTCAGTGGCAATGGTCAATTGCGTGAATATGTAGGTGGTTATCAAGATTATATTGATGCACAAAAACGGTCTGAGGCACTGCAAAAACCCAAAGAAACCACAAAAAAAAGCGATGACAATAAAAATACGCAAAAAAAACGCAATAGTAAAACCATTAAGTTATCATTTAATGAGCAACGTGAATTACAACAATTGCCTGATATTTTAGCGGCATTAGAAGAAGAACAAAGCCAATTAAATAACCATTTACTGGATGGCAGTGCGTTCAAAGACAACTACCAACAAGCCTTGCAATGGCAAGAACGAATCGAAGCCATTGAATTGGAATTATTGGAAAAACTCGAACGCTGGGAAATTCTCGAGAATAAACAAAATGGCATGATTGATTAACAAAAAAGGCTGACATGAAACAAAATCACTTGGTTTGGATTCGCTATCTTGGTGTGGGCATATTGTGCATATTACTCAGTGCATGTGGCGTTTTAGGCAGCAAAAAAAGCCCCAGCAAGCCACCCAAAACCCAATCTAGCCAAATGATTCAACTGCCCAATACCAACCGCAACCATGCCAGCCAAGAAATCATGCTACAAAGCATGAGCTTGATTGGCACACCTTACCGATTTGGTGGCTCAGACCGCACAGGCTTTGATTGCAGTGGCATGATTCAACATGTCTACGGGCAAGCTTTGAGTGTACAACTCCCCAGAACCGCCAAAGACATGGCCAACCGCTCACGCCCCATTCAAGATCATCAATTACAAGTGGGTGATTTGGTTTTCTTTAACACTTCGGGCAGTCCTTACTCGCACGTGGGGATATTCATTGGCAATCGCCAATTTATTCACGCTCCATCTAGCAATGGCACCATTAGAACAGCCAGTCTAGATAACCCTTATTTTAAATCACGCTATTTGGGTGCCCGAACTTTTTTCAAGAAATAAACTGAGACTTAATGCTGAACCCATCTTTAGCCAAGTCTTTTAATACGCAACTTTTTGCAAAACGAAGGATAATATGAGTAACTTTATATTGGTATTGAACTGCGGCAGCTCATCTGTCAAAGGTGCAGTTCTAGACAATCACTCAGGCACCACCATTTTCAGCTGCCTAGCCGAGAAGTTGAATCTACCAGATGCATTCATTACATTTAAATTCAATGGTGAAAAAAACACCATTGAATTAACGGACAAACCTCACCACACCGGTGCCATTGAGGCATTGATGACGGAGTTATCACGCCTACATCTTGACAATGAAATTGTCGCGATTGGTCACCGTGTTGTCCATGGTGGTGAATTATTCAAAGAATCAACCATTATTGATGAAGAAGTGATTCACAATATTGAAAACTGCATCGTCTTAGCTCCATTGCACAACCCAGCTCATTTACTGGGTATTCGTGCAGCCATGAATGTTTTCCGTCACTTGCCTCATGTTGCGGTTTTTGACACTGCTTTTCACCAAAGCATGCCTGAACATGCTTTTATGTATGCCATTCCATCGGCGTTATACAAAAAACACGGGGTGCGTCGCTATGGTGCTCATGGCACAAGCTACCGTTACGTCGCAGAAGAAACTGCACGATTTTTAGAGCGCAGTTCAGAAAATTTGGCTTTGGTCATTGCTCACTTGGGCAATGGTGCATCTATTGCAGCAGTGGTTGATGGCAAATGCCGTGATACCAGCATGGGTTTAACACCACTAGAAGGCTTGGTCATGGGCACACGCAGTGGTGATATCGATGCCAGTATTTTTTCTTTCTTACAAGAAAATGCAGGACTCAATATCAATGAAACCACTGACTTACTGAATAAAAAAAGTGGTCTTTTGGGGCTATCCGACTTATCCAATGACTTACGCACCCTAGAAGAAGCAGCACTGACGGGTCACAAAGGTGCCAAATTGGCCATCGAAGTCTTTGCCTACCGTTTAGCCAAATACATCGGCTCCATGACCGTGGCAGCTGGCCGATTAGATGCCTTGGTTTTCACAGGTGGTATTGGTGAAAACTCTCGCATGATGCGCTCAAAAGTTATGGGCTATTTGGGCTTTTTGGGACTGCACCTAGACGAGCAAGCCAATGCTCATTGCTGCTTTGGTGAAAAAGGCATTATCAGTTCAAGCCTACACCCAGTGGCATTGGTTATTCCCACCAATGAAGAATTGATGATTGCCAAAGACACTGCTCGCTTAACCGGTGTGAACTAAGCAACCATTCTTCAAAAAAACCGCTTATCTTTAAGCGGTTTTTTTGATGTTTGATACCAAAGTATCACCTAAGATATGCCCTATTTTAGCTTAAGCATTAACATCACCATCTACCAAAATTCTAATATCCGATTCAATACAGACAACAAAAAAGCCTCCCAAAGGAGGCTTTTTAACTCAATACACCAATCAATTATTTACGAACTTGACGAGTGATTTGAGAAGTAACTTGAACATCTACACGACGATCTGGTTCGTTACAAGCAATACGAGCCAAACGTTGTTTAGCAGCAGATACTTTCATTTTAGCAGCTTCAGCACGACATTGGTTATCCAATGTAGCACGAGTAGCACCTAAACCAACAGCTGAAACTTTAGCAGCAGGAACACCTTTGCTGATAACGTAGTTAGCAACAGCATTAGCACGACGCTCAGACAAACGTTGGTTGTATTGTGGGTTACCCATGCCGTCAGTCAAACCTTCAATGCGTACAGATTGTACTTGTGAGTTAGCCAATTTAACAGCCAATTCATTCAAAGTTTGAATAGCTTCAGGGCGCAATTCGTTTTTATCAAATGCAAACAAGAAAGCAGAAGACAATTTAATTGTTTCACGCTCAGTAGAAGTAACCACTTCAGGTGTATCTGCAACTGCATCGCCACATTCTACCAAGCCTTGAGTTGCTTTATCAAAAAATGTGTTTCTCCAGCACTCACCATAAGCGTTGCGTGTAACTGCATCAGTAGACGCATCAGCTGTGTAACCAGGTTTGGTTTGTTGAGCCATCGCGCCAGTAGAAGCAACAAGAGCAACAAGCAATGCGCTTAATTTTAGCTGTTTGGTCATGTTATTCCCTCATC
>JASLDB010000068.1 GCA_030151665.1 Neisseriaceae bacterium | reverse complement strand
CTTCTTTGGCTCGGTTCAAATCACGTGCGGTAATTTTGGCCAAGGTGTCATTAATTAAAGTGGATTTACCACTGCCAGATACCCCAGTAATGCAAGTAATCAAGCCCAAAGGCAAGTTTAAAGTCACATCTTTTAAATTATTGCCCGATGCACCTTTTAGAACCAACATCCGTTCTGGATCTTTTTGACCCCGTTCTTTGGGTAGTTTAATGGCAGTTTTGCCACTTAAGTATTGGCCAGTAATCGAATCTGGATGATTGGCAACAACTTCAGGGGTATCTGCGACCAGAACTTGTCCACCGTGTTCACCTGCACCAGGTCCCATATCGACCACAAAATCGGCTTGGCGAATGGCATCTTCATCGTGTTCAACCACAATGACACTGTTGCCCAAGTCGCGTAGGCGTTTTAATGTGCCCAATAAGCGGTCATTGTCTCGTTGATGTAGCCCGATAGAGGGTTCATCCAATACGTACATCACACCAGTTAAGCCACTGCCAATTTGGCTTGCCAAACGAATACGTTGGGCTTCGCCACCTGATAAGGTTTCAGCACTGCGAGAAAGGTTCAAATAATCCAAACCTACGTTAATTAAGAAACCAATGCGCTCGGTGATTTCTTTGAGGATTTTCTCAGCAATTTGTTGTTTGTTACCTGTTAATTGCAATTGGTTAAAGAATTGGTGGGTTTGTGCCAAAGGCCAAGCGCTGATATTGGGCAAAGACTCTCGACCAACATAAACGTATCGTGCTTCTTTTCTTAATCGTGCACCTTCACAAACAGGGCATGATTGGTGGCTTTGGTATTGGTGCAATTCCTCACGCACCGTTGACGAGTCTGTTTCACGGTAGCGACGCTCTAAATTGGGGATAATGCCTTCAAAGGCGTGGCTGCGGCTGATGGTGGTGCCGTTATTGCTTAAATAATAAAATTCGATGGTTTCTTTTTTTGAACCATACAAAACGATATTTTGCAGTTTGTTACTTAATGCCTCAAATGGGGTGTCGATATCAAATTCATAATGCTTGGCAAGCGATTGCACCATTTGGAAATAAAAGGCATTGCGTTTGTCCCAGCCTTTAATTGCCCCAGCAGCTAATGATAATTCTGGGTGAGCGACTACTCGTTTGGGGTCGAAGTAGTCACGCGAACCCAAACCATCACACGATGGGCACGCACCAATGGGGTTATTAAAGCTGAATAAACGAGGTTCTAATTCGGGCAAACTGTATGAGCAAGCAGGACATGCAAATTTGGCAGAGAACCAATGTTCTTTGCCAGTATCCATTTCCAATGCCAGTGCTCGGTCTTCGCCAAAACGCAAAGCAGCTTCAAAACTTTCCGCCAAGCGTTGTTGCATGTCTTGGTCATTGCGAACTTTAATGCGGTCAATCACCACATCAATATTGTGTTTAATGTTTTTTTCTAATGCGGGTACTTGGTCAAGCTCATAAACCGTACCATCTACCCGAACACGGGCAAAGCCTTGCGCTTGCAAGTCTTCGAATAAGTCTTGGTGTTCCCCTTTGCGTTCCACTACTGCAGGAGCCAATACCATGATTTTTTCACCTTCAGCCAATGCCAAAACATGGTCAACCATTTGCGAAACCGTTTGACTAGCCAAGGCTAAATCATGTTCAGGACAATAAGGTGTACCCACACGAGCAAATAGCAAGCGCAAATAATCATGAATTTCTGTTACTGTGCCAACAGTTGAGCGTGGGTTATGGCTAGTGGCTTTTTGTTCAATGGAAATTGCAGGTGACAAACCTTCAATCAAATCGACATCGGGCTTTTCCATGAGCTGCAAAAATTGGCGGGCATAAGCGGACAAACTTTCAACATAGCGGCGTTGGCCTTCGGCATATAATGTATCAAATGCCAAAGATGACTTACCACTGCCAGATAATCCCGTAATAACCACCAATTGGTGACGGGGAATATCCAAGTCAATGTTTTTTAAATTGTGCGTGCGTGCGCCACGGATGCGTATGGTTTCCATAATGCCCCAAGTGTGTGATGAAGTGGTTTGCCAAGAAATCTTTCCCAAGGCAACAGAGCATTATACGCCAAAGTTTTCAGGCAAGACATGCTTACTTGAAAAAGTGTACAGAAAATGTACCAAAAAATTGACAGTCAAATACTTGGGGTTGATTTAAGATTGTGAGACAATGCCAGATTAGTTTAATGTCATGGGATAGATTGCTATATGGGATGGTATACAGCGCTTAAACATAGCCACATGAGTTTGGTGGCTCTTTCGGTTATTTTGTTCAATTTGCGTTTTTTTTGGCGACAAATTTACCCCACCAAGGTTTTGCGCCGTGGCATTCGTATTGCCCCCCATATTATTGACACCCTTTTGCTAGTAACCGGTGTTAGCATGGCGATTGGTTTGCAACTGATTCCTTTTTTTCCACAGCAATGGCTGGGTGTTAAAATTGTCTTGTTGGTTTTTTATGTTGGTTTTGGCATGTATGCCAT
This sequence comes from Neisseriaceae bacterium, assembly GCA_030151665.1. Lineage (GTDB taxonomy): Bacteria > Pseudomonadota > Gammaproteobacteria > Burkholderiales > Neisseriaceae > JASLFS01. The sequence goes on along the minus strand of JASLDB010000068.1, from coordinate 6,268 downwards.
GAAGTCTTCTGCAAGAGGTTTTCAAGCCATTTACAGCTATTTGCTGGCGATGTTGACCATTTTCCTCATGGCATGGTTGGCGGTTAGTAAGCCAATTTTGTGGACATAATAATAGAGAAGAGAATACAAAAAAAGTGGTGCCCAGTGCGCCACTTTTTTGATTTTATATTTTCTTTGTTATTGAATCAATGTGCTAGTCAGTTTGTACCATGGTTTAATAGGTGTATCAAAGTAAAATGGCACCTGATCATTTTACAAAGTGATTAAACAAGCAGCAGTTGAACTGGGTAGATTAGAGGGTTACAGTGAAATCAATTGTTATACGCAATCTTTTGGGTGGTGAAATCAATGAATGGAAGTGGTATGTTTGAACAGGTTATTCACTATGTGGTCATGACATTAAATGGTTTTTCAGTATTGGTATTGCTAGTTGGTGTATTAAAAGCAGCGCATGGATTTATTATCAATGAGTTTAGTGGTCAAGACCGTTTTGATGTGGCACAGCAGAATAATAAAATCAAAATCTATTTGGGCTCTTATATTTTATTGAGTTTGGAAGTATTGATTGCCTCAGATATTATTGAAACCATTATGAACCCATCTATCGATGATATGTTGATTTTGGGTGGGGTAGTGGTTATCCGCACCACCATATCGTATTTCTTGGGCAAAGAAATCGAAAGTGTGAATGAAAAATAAACCCATCTCAATAGAGCACGAAAAAGGTCAGCATGCTGACCTTGGGTGTTTTATGGCTTATTGGATGGATTTCGATTAATCAACCACAGCTGTGCGTATTTCATAAAAGTATAAAATGAAGACAAGCAAGCGACCAAAAAACCGTGCTGCTTGTCCAAAAAGCCTCTTTTAAATAGGTAACTTTTCATGAAATTGCTTGTGGCATGGGTTGTGGCTGTCCATAAAGAGGCCTTTTTGCCTATAGCATGTTTTTCGTCCGCCCACGCCATGGCATATTGCACCATTTTTTTTACATAGTGTTCTAACGAATCATAGGTGTGGTGTAATAAGTCACCATCAAGCCGTATTTTTTTTGCATCATCAGGTACCACAACAGATTCATGTACCAAGTTGTTATTGTATTGGGTATAGCCTGTGTGATACAGGCGTACAATATAATCAGGATACATGCCTGAATGGTACATAAATTGCCCCATGACTGCGGTTAAACGATTAACCACAAACAAGGTATTCTGTGCTGGTGCTGCTGCCAAGGCGTGTTGGATACTGTCTTTTAATGTTGGGCTCACCACTTCATCTGCATCCAACCACAAGACCCAATCACTTTGGATATGTTGCTCTGCTCGTTGACGTTGCAAACCAAACCCAGGCCAATCTGCAAATGAAAATACTTTGGCACCCATGGATTCACAAAAATTAATGCTGCCATCTGTGCTGCCTGAATCAATTACCACTATTTCATCAACCCAATTTTGTACACTGGCTAGACAAGCTGGTAATTTATCCATTTCATTTTTGATAATCAAAGCACAGCAAAGGCTAGGGCGTGATGCGGTCATAGAGTCAATCCAAATAATCGAGACAAAAGGGCGAGTGTTGAAACGGCCAATAAAGCAAAGGCAATGATTTTAACATAGCTGCGAATGCTGTGCTGTTGCTCACCTGTCAATAATCGCTTAAACATGAATACGATTAATACAAACATGAGTAAAATTAATAATAAACGCACTAAAACAGCCATTTTTGGTCCGCACAAGTTACTTGAAGCCGCTATAATGGCATTATTCTTATCATTTGCCTATTTGTTGTTATGATTGCTCAAGACAGTGTTGGTGTGGTGATACCACAAAAAATTACGTTTGAAACACCTTTGACTTTGCAAAATGGTCAGGTTTTACCGAGTTTCGATTTAATGGTTGAAACCTACGGTCAATTGAATGCAGACAAAAGCAATGCCATATTAATTTGCCATGCGTTATCAGGGCATCACCATGTGGCTGGTGTTCATCATGAACACGATAAACATGCTGGCTGGTGGGACAATATGATAGGACCTGGTAAACCCATTGATACCCAGAAATTTTTTGTTATTGGCTTGAATAATCTGGGCGGCTGTCATGGCTCTACTGGGCCAGTTAGCCACAATCCAGAAACCCATAAACCGTATGGCGCTGATTTTCCCATGGTAACAGTTGAAGACTGGGTGCATTCTCAGGCCATGTTAGCGGATTATTTTGGTATTGATGTCTTTGCTGCAATTATTGGTGGCTCACTGGGTGGTATGCAAACATTGGCTTGGTCTTTGATGTACCCTGATCGATTGCGTCATGCTTTGGTGATTGCTTCCGCACCAAGATTGTCAACTCAAAATATTGCCTTTAATGATGTGGCTCGACAAGCCATTTTAACCGATCCTGATTTTCATGGGGGGCATTATCATGAACATGGTACGATACCTAGACGAGGTCTTCGTATTGCCCGCATGATGGGGCATATTACCTATTTAGCTGAAGACGGTTTGGGCAAGAAATTTGGTCGTGAATTGCGCAATCAAGCATATAATTTTGATTACAATGTTGATTTTGAGGTGGAATCGTATTTGCGTTATCAAGGTGACAAGTTTGCTGAAACATTTGATGCCAACACCTACTTGCTCATGACCAAAGCCTTGGATTATTTTGACCCAGCGCGTGATTTTAATGGGCAATTGAATTTGGCGGTTAAAAAAGTACAAGCCAAATTTTTTGTGGCCAGTTTCAGCACCGATTGGCGATTTAGCCCTGAGCGTTCACATGAATTGGTGCGAGCATTGATTAGCCAAGACAAGGCAGTTACTTACATGGATATTGAATCCACTCACGGACACGATGCGTTTTTAATGACAGATGAGGCATATATTGCAGGGATGAGGGCTTATTTAAACAATGTGGCAAAGGAGTGTGCAGCATGAGTCAATTGCGCCATGATTTGCAAATGATTTACGATTGGATCCCTGCGGGTTCTCGGGTGCTAGACTTGGGTTGTGGTTCAGGTAGTCTCATGGCGGCATTAATACAGGATAAAGCTTGCCATGGTTATGGCATTGAAATTGACAGCGATTGTGTTATCAAGGCCATTGGTGCTGGTGTTAATGTGATTCAATCTGATTTGGATGCTGGTTTACAAGCGTTTGCCAATGATTCATTTGATGTGGTGGTTTTAAGCCAAACCATACAAGCAATGAAAAATACGGAAACCATTTTGCAAGATTTAAAAAGAGTGGGTAAGCAAGCCATTGTCACGTTTCCCAATTTTGGCTATTGGCGTAATCGCTTGCAAATTGGCATGGCAGGGCATATGCCTGTTTCTGAAAGCATGCCATTTCAGTGGTACAACACACCCAATATTCATTGGTGTACATTGCAGGATTTTGATGCTTTATGTCAAAAAAATGGTATTCAGGTGTTAGAGCGGGCAGTGATGACCGGTGGTAAACAAGTACACTTTTTGCCCAACTTATTGGGTAGCTTGGCTTTTTATCGCGTTGGCTGAATCAGATTTTTCCACCGATTCTGATATGGTAGAACAAAAAAACGCTCCCTAAAGGGAGCGTTTGCTTCTATGGTCGGCTATATTGCCTTTATTATTTATTCATTTTCAAATTTTGCCATAAGCGAACAGATATTTTTTTCGCTTCATCGCTCATTTGTGGCATGGTAAAGCCGTTTTTAACGTCATCGTTATTGGGGAAAATCGAACGGGAATTAACAAATTCTGGGTTCATTAAAGCTTTGGCTGGCAAGCTAGCAGGAGCGAAGGTGACAAAGTTACCATTTTTCGCTGCCACTTGGGCATCCAAAGTGTTGTTGATGTATTTATGTGCATTGGCAACATTTTGTGCATCAGCAGGAATCAACCAAGATTCAACCCAAAAACCCATGCCTTTGGGGGTTAAAACATCAATTTTCACGCCATTGCCCGCTTCTTTCGCACGTGTTTTGGCCATGTTCATGTCACCACCATTGCCAACGGTGATACAAATATCACCACGGGCCAATTCATCAATGACAGCAGGGCTAAAACGCTTCACATCAGGGCGGATGGTTTTCAATAATTCTGCAGCTGCTTTTAAGTCGTCAGGGTTTTCACCTTTAACGTCTTTGCCCATGTAATTAAGTACCAATGGGAACATTTCACTTGGGGTATCCCACAAACTAATGCCACAGGTTTTCAATTTTTTGGTATACGCTGAATTAAAAATCAAATCCCACTCATTCTCAGGCAGTTTGTCTGTGCCCAAGGCTGCTTTTACTTTGTCCACGTTGATGGCAATGGTGTTAACACCAGAGAAGTAAGGTACTGCATATTGATTACCTGGGTCAGCTGTTTCCATCATTTTGAGTACAGCAGGGTCAATATTTTTGTAGTTAGGGATAAGGTCTTTATTAACTTTTTGATATGCACCAGCTTGTATTTGGCGTGGTAAAAAAGCAATACCAGGCACGACCAAGTCATAACCTGATTTACCCATTAGCACTTTGGCTTCTAGGGCTTCATTGTTTTCATACAAATCATAATTAACTTTAATGTTGTTGTTTTTGGCAAAGTCTTTGACTGTGCTTTCATCAACATAATTGGACCAGTTGTAAATATTTAACGTATCTGTGGCAGGTAGATTTGCCGCAGTTGCGTTTGAGCCTTCGCTAGCACTTGTGGTGCTAGCTGTTTCTTTTGACGTTGCTTGTTCAGCTTGGTTGTTACCACCGCACGCAGTGATCAAGGCCAAGGAGATAAGGTTAACGAGCCATAATTTTTTCATCAATTACTCCCATTCCTGTCCGACATTGATTAATAGGGAAAAATAAAGTAGCGGCGCATTGTAAGTGCATTGTTTAATTAACACAAATAGATTGTGCATAAAAATAGATAAATTCAGCCAAAAAAGGATATTTGTGGCCAAAAAGATGCGTTTTTAGGCGGATTGATAAAATAGGCTGATTTATATTGTCATTTTTTGATACATCAGTTTGGCTAATCTGCATCATTAAAATTGATTGTTTGTCAGTGGACTTCATTTGCCAGCAATATAGCCTAAAGTGAGTGTTAAGAAGACAAAGGACATGACCATGCAAGTGAACCAACAACGCTTATGGGATAGGCACATGCAAATTGCCGCCATTGGGGCAATTGAACAAACAGGTAGTTCAAGATTGGCATTGAGTGAAGAGGATTTTTCAGCAAGGGCATTATTCGCCTCGTGGTGTGAAAATATTGGTTTGATGATTACCCATGATGCAATTGGTAATCTTTATGCAACCCAACAAGGCCAAGACCCTAATTTATCACCGATATTAATGGGTAGCCATTTGGATACCCAGCCTAAAGGTGGGCGGTTTGATGGTATTTATGGTGTATTAGCAGCATTAGAGGTTTTGCAAGTCTTGCATGAACAACAAAAGCAAGTGCCACGTACCATCAAAATCGTGGTGTGGACCAATGAAGAAGGTGCTAGATTTTCACCAGCCATGCTAGGTTCTGCTGTGTTTAATGGCAGTTTGCCGCTTGAAGAAGCATTAAAAATTGAAGACAGGCAAGGCATTAGCATTGGTAAGGCTTTGTCTCATCTGCCAACGCCCACCGAAAATTTACCATCACAGTCACACAGTGCCATACCATATGCTTATTTAGAAGCCCACATTGAGCAAGGACCCATTTTAGAAAATAATGGTAAGCAAATTGGTATTGTAACGGGTGGGCAAGGCATTATTTGGCTAGATGTTGCATTATCGGGGTTGAGTGCCCATGCAGGGACTTTTCCCATGAATATGCGACATGATGCTTTATTGACGGCAACACACATGATTATACAGTTGGAAAAAATGGTGATGGATTGCGAGCACGCATTATTGACCATTGGTCAAATAAGGCATGATAAAGGTTCGTACAATACTATTATTGGGCAATTGTATTTTTCCATTGATTTGCGCCATCCCGATCAAATTGTATTGGCAAATCTTCATGCCAAGGCAATGGCTATTTTGCAAGCTGAAGCCGATAAAAGAGGAGTTGACATGACTTGCCAACTCAAGTGGCAAAACCCAGCCCAAGCCTTTTCGCCCATCGCTGTGGATTTGGTCGAAGTTTCTGCTGACCAAAGGCAGTACCCAGCACAAAGAATGATTAGTGGTGCAGGGCATGATGCGATTGAATTGGCCAAGATATGCCCAACAGCCATGGTGTTTATTCCTTGCTTAAATGGCATTAGTCACAATGTCAAAGAGTATGCAAGTCCAAACGATATTGCCAATGG
>JASLDB010000044.1 GCA_030151665.1 Neisseriaceae bacterium | reverse complement strand
ACAACGCATTTGGGCAACCCATAAACACTTTACTGGCAACCGCGAAAGTATTCGCAGCCAAGCTGTCATCTTTGCGCTCAAATTTTTAGAAGAATACATGACTAAATAAAAAAAACGCTGATGTGAAACATCAGCGTTTTTTTACACTTATTTCAAAGCGTGCCCAGCCTCAAGGGACAAGGCATCTATTCTAGCGGCCATCAATTGGCGACAATGCTCTGCCAATTCACGCACCTGTTGTGGCTTGTAATTTTTGGTCTCAATGGGTTCAAGCATCTCAACAATCACCGTGCCATTGTGGCGACGATTTAACTTGACCAAATCATGGGTATTGGACATACAAACGGGAATAATTGGCACTCCTGCTGCAATAGCCGCATGAAAGGCACCCATTTTAAATGGCAATAAACCACGCCCACGGCTACGTGTCCCTTCTGGAAACATCCACACCGATAATTGGCGTGCTTTAATTTGCTCTGCCACCTGAGCAATGGTGTCATGTGCTTTGCTTTTGTTGCTTCTATCAATCAAGATATTGCCCGTAATCCAATACAGTAAACCAAAAAAAGGTACCCACAATAGGCTTTTTTTACCAACAGACACCGTACCAGACTGCACAGCATTGGAAATGGTTACCATATCATAATTATTTTGGTGGTTAGCAATGTAAATACAAGGGCCATATTGTGTCGTATTGTTTAGCAAGCGCATTTGCATCTTAATGCCCAATACTGGTGCCAATCGACCAAATAAATGACCAAATGTCATGACATGCCTTGGGTTTTTAGGGCTAAATAAACAATAAAAACAACCCAATAAACACACCAAAATGGCATAAATCAAAACAATAAACACACGAAAAACTGCAAACATGGATAACCTAACTAGCAACAACTGATGTGTAACGACTCACAAGTCGCTGGCAGTACAGTGTGGCTGATGAAATATTCAAAAGCGTATTCTAAATCAAATAGAGCAAATACACTAATAAAAAAACATGGCAAATGCCATGTTTTGTCGCATATCAAAAACTTTATGCTTTTTTACATGCAATCATATAGTTAACGTCAATATTATCAGTTAAGCGATATACTTTACTCAATGGATTGTAAGTTAAACCACGGTAATTGATAATCTCCAAGCCCGCTTGTCGGCACATGCGTGTTAATTCAGCAGGTGTGACAAATTTTTTGTAATCATGGGTACCACGCGGTAACATTTTCAAAACATACTCAGCACCCACAACAGCTTGCAAATAGGCTTTGGGATTGCGATTGATGGTTGAGAAAAAAACCGTACCACCTGACTTGACCAAATCAGCGCAAGCACGCACCACACTAGCTGGATTGGGTACATGTTCAATCATTTCCATGCAAGTAACCACATCAAAACTAGCTGGTTTTTCAGCTGCTAACTGCTCCACTGGCACACATTGGTATTTAACATTGGTCAATTCCGTTTCAAGTGCATGCAATTGAGCCACTTTTAAGGATTTTTCTGCCAAATCAATACCACTTGCCATGCTTGCACCAGATTTTGCCAATGCTTCAGTCAAAATGCCGCCACCACAACCCACATCTAAAATCACCTTATCAGATAACTGAGCATATTCAGCAATATAAGCCAATCGCAATGGATTGATTTCATGCAATGGTCGAAATTCACTTTCCATATCCCACCACTTGTGTGCCAATTGACTAAACTTTTCAATCTCTGCAGGATCTTGATTGACTGCGCTGCGTTCTGTGTCCACTGAATCCATGTTTACTCCAACTGTAAGGTACTATTGAGCAAGATGCCATGCATTTTGCCATGTTAATGTTTAATTTTACCACGCCATGCATGGGCTTTAATACGCAATTCTTCCTCATTGACCTCTGTCAACTGCCCATTGGCCACCAAGCACACACCATTCACCCAAGTGTGACTCACTTGGGTACGGTCTGTGGCATAAACCAAATGTGAAATAGGATCAAAAATCGGCTGCCCCTCCACCGAAGACATATCCACGGCAATCATGTCAGCCCGCTTACCCACTTGCAAGGAGCCAATTTTATCCGCCAAATGCAAGGCTTTTGCGCCATTAATGGTTGCCATCTGCAAAACATCATAAGCTTTTAAGGCTGAAACATCTTGACCATATCCTTTGGCGATTAATGCAGCAAGACGCATGTCCGCAAACATGTCCAATTTATTATTGGAAGCAGCGCTATCGGTACCCAAACCCACATTAACACAAACATTGAGCAAATCTTGTATGGGCGCAAACCCAGATGCTAACTTCATGTTTGAAGCAGGATTGTGGGCAATATGTAGACCAGTGTCAACACACAACGCCATGTCCTCTTCATTTAGACACACCATATCCGCAGCACAAAAACGGGGGCTTAAAACACCCAAATCATGTAATCGAGTCAATGGCCGTTTACCATACTCTTTCAGGCTCATTTCAATTTCAGCGACTGTTTCATGCAAATGACAATGAATCAGTAAATTATTTTGCTCTGCGATTTCAACAATCTGCTCAAATGTTTGATTACTCACTGTGCTAGGTGAGTGTGGTGCCAATACAAACCTGATTAAATCATCACCATAAAAAGCTGTTTGTGTTGCCAAAGCTTGATCAATATAGGCTTGAGCGTGACCAGCATAACGGCTTTCTTCTTCCAAAATAGTACAACCCACCATGGTACGCATACCCATGCGCAGCGCTGCCTTGCCAACTGCTGCGGGGTAAAAATACATATCATTAATGGTTGTGGTGCCACCTTTAAGCATTTCAGCCATTGCCAACAAGGTTCCATCATAAACAAATGGCAAATCCATGTGCACTTTTTCTACTGGCCAGATAGATTGTCTTAACCATGTATTCATGGGTAAATCATCAGCAAAACCACGCAACAGACTTCTGGCACTGTGCCCATGCAAATTCACCAAACCAGGCATCAAGACATGTTCAGGTAAAAAAAGGGTTTCGCGTGCGGTGATATGATGACATGCATCACTTGGCAAAATCGCAACGATATTTTTACCAATGACTGCCAAAGCATGGTCTATTAAAACCTGCCCTGCTTCTTGCATTGGAATCAGCCATTTTGCATGAATCAACTGGTCAACTTGCATGAAACCCCTCCTAGTGAAAGAACAATACTGGTTTACTCAGTTTGTTTGAAAACCGCAAACCATTCTTTTTTCTCACGTGCCCGAGCACCTTGCCACAACAATTGCCAATTGCCTTTTTCTTGCCAAGCATTCATCGTATCCAGCCCAACCACCAATCGGTACTGGCATGACTGCTGTGCATCCAAATTCAAAGGCAAATGGCCATAAGTTTGCCATGGAATAATAATATTACTGGCATTCTCATCCACAGACAAACAAGCCTTACCCGTTGCCAAGGCTTCAACCACCCCATCTGGTAGACTTTTTTGCATTTGCTCAACCACGGGACGGTAGCTTTTTGCCGCATCAAGCCAAGGCAAAAACAAGGTCATCAACAAGGACCACACCAAAGTCACACCCGCAGCCCAATTGGTAATCGCTTGTCGACCTTTAATGCGTTTTCGGGTCACTGCCCACAACCATAACGGGGAAAAGCAAACCGCAATTATCATGGGGAATACATCCCAATCAGGTAAGTAATACGGGCTAAAATACGCAGCACGTTGTGCTAATTTGACTGGCCAGCCGATATTCATGGCGGCAAAACCCAACCAGATAAAAATCGCTAACAGACCAAAAGTCATGATACCAAACCAGTTTAAAAAAGCAGCCGTACCACGGCGCAATTCATCCAATTTGGCTGCACCCAAAATAGCCAATGGCAACAATAATAAAATGGTGTTTTCAGTATAGCGAATTGGCATGAGTGCCAAAGTGATGGTGATGACAAACAATGCACTTAGACACACCGACCACATTAAAGGTGGTGTTTTATCGCGCTTATACCATGTCCAAATGGCCAATGGCCAAGCAGGCAAGGCATACCACAAGGTATTTTGTAGGTAATAACCCAAAGAAAAGCCGATTTTGGCATCAGCCATGCCACCAAAATCCACCAACGCATGGCTAAACCACCATTCATTAAAAGCAGCAACATCGGTTTTATACAAAGCATAAGGCCACAATAGACACAAAGGCATGGCCAATAATACGGCTAGCAACACCACAACCAAAGTATGTTTATTGCGCCATGGCTTTTGCAATAACAAGACAATCGTCATGGACAAAGCCATCAATAGCAATAAAAAGTAACCACTGTAAAATGATAAAACATAGGCCGAAGTTAATAGAAATAACGCTTGGGCTCTTTTTTCTCGTACCAATACCAAAGCAAGTAGCAATAAACTCATGGCAGCAAATACCAAAGGGATGCTGTCCATGCGGTGGGCTGGCATGACCAAACCCAATGAACCAATCAAAATTAGCACAACGCTGCGCCCTTGGTAACGCCCTAGCAATGCTCGTCCAACTGCCCCTGCACACAATAAGCCTATGGCCATAAACATCACACTGACCATGCGTACCGCACTGAATGAATCGGTTAACCAAGGCGAAAATGCATTTTTAAACAACACCCCCAACCAAACATACAAAGGGGAAACAGACAATTGCCACTTCCCTGTCATTTGTGGCAATGCCCATTGCCCATATTGATTCATGTACTCAATGGTCGCATAAAATTTTGGCTCAGTCGGATTCCACAAATCATGGCTAAAAATCCCTGGCCACAACCATGCAAAAACCATTAGCAATAATAGCCATGGTTTTTCACTGTGTGACGGCGAGTGCGACTCTTTTTTGGCTTGGTACGTTAACATAAGCATCCATTAAACAAACTAAGGTCAGTGTAGCAATTTTTATACAGCTAGACCATGTTTTAAAGAAGGTTTTTGCCATAAAAAAAGACAGCCGAAGCTGTCTTTTTTGCACACACATTCAAAATTAACGATTGAACATGTTGCCGAATTTTTGGTTAAAGCGATCAACACGACCAGCACTGTCAACGATTTTTTGTT
>JASLDB010000037.1 GCA_030151665.1 Neisseriaceae bacterium | reverse complement strand
GAGTTGGTTTTGCCTTTTTTGTATGGTCAATTTAGCCGACCTTTACTCTGTGTTGTGCATCAACCTTGGTTGGGGCAGATTTGTTCTCACCTTTTGACTAGCCAAACTTTGGCAAAAGCGCCATTGTTATCGGTTAAGCGAGCCGCATTTTATTGGTTTGATGTTAAGCTTAACCCCCAAACAGGCAAGATTAATAGCAAATTAAAAGCCACATTAAGCCCCAGTTTAATGCGTTAATTAAAGTGGATTAAAACAAAAGCTGCGACACCATGTGAATAATCAAGCCCACCAGACCACCGACCAAGGTGCCATTGATGCGAATAAACTGCAAATCCTTGCCCACACTGAGTTCTAACTTTTCCACCAAAGCTTGACTGTCCCAAGCCTTGACTTTATCGGTCACAAAAAGACTGGCATGGTGTTTGTATTCATTGACCCACTCTTTGGTTAATATCGCCAATTTAACATCCCAAGCTCGCAAGACTTCTGGCTTGGCAATGGCTTTTTCCACAATGTGTGTCAAGATTTTTTCAATCTGCAATTGCAAAACAGAATCAGATGCGACACTGTCTTTCTCACTCCACAACAGCAAACTTTGCCACAACTTGGCTAACATTTGTTCAACTTCATCAGACTGGCTGATTTGATTTTTAATCGTATCCAAGCGCTTGTGCCAAACTGGTGAATACTTCAAGCGATGCACCATGTGTTCAATTTGCCTATCAACATTCTTGCGCATACTGTGCTCAGGATTGTCCAATACCTCGACCAAATAGCCATCAGCCCAATCCAAAACTTTTTTGGCCAACCAACCATCCACAACATCCATGGCACTGCCTTTGAACACAGCCAATAGCTTATCCCAACGACTGGGATTATTGCCTTCAATTCTCGCCGCCCAATCGGTAATGCTCGCCTCTAACTGCAATCGGGTCTCTTCATGTGCCAACCACGTGCGGATTTGTTTTAAAATAGCCACTAAAAAAACTTGTTGATACTGCTCTTTACTCAATAAATGCAATAACTTACTGACACTAATCGCCAAACTCTTACCACTGTATTGTTTGGCCAATAAACCCGTCACAAATTCTGCCATTTGCTTAGGCTCGATTGTTCGCAGCAACATTGGCACTTGCTGCGCCACCATGCCTGCCACTTTTTGCTGTTGCTGATCTTTTTGCAACCAAGACAATGCTTTTTGGCTTGGCGCTATGTTCAGTATTCTTTTGGCAATCGCAGAGGCTTGCAAGAAATTGTGCTCAATGAAGCTGCCCAGTTGCTCTGCAATGCGATTTTGATTTTTGGGTAAAATAGCAGTGTGGGGAATAGGCAGACCCATGGGATGGCGAAACAATGCCACCACAGCGAACCAATCTGCTATTGCCCCCACCATAGCCGCTTCTGCAAAGGCTTTCACATAAGGCCATATCACATGTTGTTCCAACAATAGATTAGACAGCACAAACAAGACCAAAGCCACCAAAAAAAGCCCCATGGCCCATGTTTTGGCTTTTAATAATTGCCGTTTGGCCTTTATTTGCTGCATTGCTTTATCCATATTATTGTATCCTATTGCTTACCAACGACCTGACGCACCACCACCACCAAAACTGCCACCTCCGCCACTGAATCCACCACCGCTACTACCATTAAATCCCCCGCCACCAGAGGAGCCGCCACGCCCACCCCCAATGGGCATAAAGCCACTGAGAATCAATACAAACAAAATCAAAGCCACTACCAGGCCGCTAAAAAACCCCATTCCAAACCAAAAAGATGCCAAAAAACCCATGCCAGCACCCAATATGGCAGCAATCGTTTTGCCAAAAATAGCGCGAATCAACAGCGACAACATCCACACAAACGTCGTAATCATCCCCAATGCTTCAATGCCATTGCTACTGTCTTGCTGTGTTACCGATGCTGGTAAATTCTCTCCAGCAATTAGCTTTTCAATTTGTGCCACTGCATTAACAATGCCGGCATCTATGTCTTGCTTTTGAAAAGCTGGGGTCACAATATCGTCCAAAATACGGCGTGCATAGACATCAGGAATCGCACCTTCTAAACCACGACCAACCAATAATTGCATGCGCCTATCGTCTCGAGCAATCAAAAGTAACACACCATCATCCACACCTTTTCGACCCAAACGCCAGCTTTCCATCACCCGAGCACCATAATCAAATGTGGATTCACCCGCTGTCGTCACCACAGTCAATACCACGATTTGACTGCCCGTATCTTGATAGTATTGCCGCAATTGTTGATCCAATTGACTTCGGGCTGATTCACTCATCATGCTTGCCGTATCCATGACCAGCGCATTCAAAGTGGGCACAGCAATCAGTTGCTGTGCCAAACTAACTTGCCCAAGTGGCATCATGACCAAAAACAATAGCCAAAGCCATGTTAGCTTATAAAGCTTGATGCTAGGCACAGTCATTTAAAATGAAACCTTGGGTGCTGCTTGGATCGCACTCTCATTTTCCACACTAAAATTAGGACGAACTTTCATGCCCGTTATTTTTGCTGTGAGGTTACTGGGAAAGCTGCGTACAGTGGTATTGTATTGTTGTACGGCTTGGATATAACGATTCCGCTCTAGGCTAATACGATTTTCTGTGCCTTCTAATTGCGCTTGTAAATCGCGAAAATTGGCGTCTGCTTTTAAATCTGGGTAATTTTCAGACACCACTAAAAGGCGAGATAAGGCACCTGATAATTCACCTTGAGCTTGGTTAAATGCCTTGATTTTGGCTTCGTCATTTAAATCATCGGTATTTAACTGTGTCGTGCCCACTTTCGATCGAGCATTGGTCACATCAGTTAAAACTTGCTGTTCATGTTTGGCATAGCCTTGTACGGTTGCCACCAAATTGGGGATTAAATCGGCACGGCGCTGATATTGATTTAACACATTAGACCAAGCAGCATTGGCGGCTTCATCTTCTTTTTGCAAAGTGTTGTAACCACAACCCGTTAAACTTAAGATTAACAACCAAGGCATTACCCATTTTTTGAACATAAGCACTCCATTTTAGCCATTACTAGACAGTTTCATGACGATAAACAATCAAAATAAGGCCAAAATGGTGAAATTGCAATCACGAAAGACTGAATTAATGGCGTTTTTTGGTTAAATTATACAAAATCATACCCATAATCAAGCCCCAAAATGCCCCGCCAATACCCAAAAAAGACAATCCCGATGCAGATGCCAACATGGTAACCAAAGATGCTTCTCGGGTATAACTGTCATCCATCGCCACAGACAAGTTACTGCTGAGTGTCCCTAATATGGCAATGCCTGCTGTTGCCAATAATAATTCTTGTGGAAAGGCTGCAAATAAAGCCACCACCACACCACCCAAGACTGCCAAAACCAAATAAAAACAACCTGACCAAACCGTTGCCATAAATCGATTACGAGGATCTTTATCAACATCTTCTCCCATACAAACCGATGCACTAATGGCGGCTAAATTGGTCATAAATGCCCCAAATGGCGCCAATAACAGGGTAATAAATCCTGTGGTTGCAATCAAAGGCGAAGCTGGTGTTTGATAATGGTAAGCTCGCAAGACTGATATTCCTGGGATTTGCTGGGTTGCCAAGGTAATTAAAAATAACGGCATGCCCACACTCATGATGCTGCTAAACGTAAAATGGGGGGATAGCCAAGTGAGTTGGGGTGCAACCCAATGCACCTCACTCAAATTCAATTTACCCGTGGCAAAAGCATAAGTGAAGCCCAAAAATAACATTAGCATAATGCTATACCGTGGCAAACGAATCTTACTTAATAAATAAGCGACCAACATTAGACCCACCATCGTCATTTCAGTATTCATCGCATTAAAAATATTGGTCCCAAAGCGCAATAAGATACCGGCCAACATGGCACTGGCAATGGTCGGTGGTATCCACTTAACCAATTTGGCAAAAACCCCTGTCACACCCAAAATCGTCATAAATAAAGCACTGACAATAAATGCCCCCACTGCGTCAGCCATGGGGATGTTTTGTGTGGTTGCAATCAACACCGCCCCTGGGGTAGACCAAGCAATCAAAATCGGATTGCGAAACACCAATGACAAAATAATGGTTCCCAAACCACATGCCAAGGCCAAAGAAGTTAACCAAGAATTAATCTCTTGATCTGTTGCCCCCAAGGCCGTTGCTGCCTGAAAAACAATAACAGCAGAGCTGCCATAAGACACAATCATTGCCACAATGGCCGTGGTAATGTGTGTTATTTCCAGTGGATACTGGTATTTTCCAATCCGAATATTCATGTAAAACCGTTACTTTCCTATGTGTAGTATGTGATTTTTTATTGATTACAGTGCCTGGTATCAATTTTATTTTATTGATCAACCAAAATTCTATCCCTTGGGATGCTATGAATGCTTAACAATGAGCCCACATTGGCTGCAGTTTAAGCGCCTTAATCATATCGGAAAAAATGACTGGCTTGTCAATAAAAATATTTTTCAACTAATTTATGTCATTAAAACTGACCAGCCCAATCAGAAAATAGCATTGAAACATTGAATAGAATTATTTAATAAATAAATGATAAAAGATATAGTATTTGATTTTTAGATTAAAATACCCTAATCACCAATAACCACATTAATATGCCATCTCGTTAATGTATTAATTGACATTAAAAATCAATCATTTACAATGGATGCACTGCAACAAAAGAATTTTGTAAAGAAATATTAAACAATTTCAATTTCTTGGTGAAATTCGATTCATTTTTTGCAAAAAAAAGATGAATATTCATTGCCCTAAGTGAAGTCCTCTAATACAATCGCTTCCTGATTCAAGCATTTTCAGGTTGTATCAGCAAACGGTTGCTCATTCTTGTTGTTTTGAGCAAAGTTTTACCCCATTACCATGGAGTGTTTTTTGAATATGACACAAACACCTAAATCCCAAACAACAACATCTAAACCTTATTTACAAATTCAAGGCTTAGTGAAAACCTTCGGTGATAATTACGCAGTTGATGACATTGATTTGGATATCGACAAACGTGAAATCTTCGCCCTACTGGGTAGCTCTGGTTGCGGCAAATCCACTTTACTACGCATGTTAGCCGGCATGGAAACCCCAAGTGCTGGCAAAATCATTCTAGATGGTCAAGACATTACCCATCTGGCGCCTTATGATCGCCCGATTAACATGATGTTTCAAAGTTATGCCCTTTTTCCACACATGACAGTTGAGCAGAATATCGCCTTTGGACTTAAACAAGATAATATGCCCAAAGACGAGATTGCTGCTCGTGTAGAAGAAATGCTGAAATTGGTACAAATGAGCAAGTACGCCAAACGCAAACCACACCAATTATCGGGTGGTCAGCAACAACGTATTGCTTTGGCCCGTTCATTGGCCAAACGCCCTAAGCTTTTGCTTTTGGATGAGCCATTGGGTGCATTGGACAAAAAATTGCGCCAACAAACGCAATTGGAATTGGTTAATACCCTAGAGCAAGTGGGTGTAACTTGCATCATGGTAACCCATGACCAAGAAGAAGCCATGACCATGGCAACCCGTGTTGCCATTATGGCAGAGGGCAAACTAAAACAAGTGGGCAGCCCATCAGAAGTATATGACTACCCCAATAGCCGTTTTACCGCTGAATTTATTGGCGAAACCAATATTATTGAAGGCTATGTTAGTCTTTACGAAACAGATTATGTTGATGTCAAAAGTGATGAATTCCCCAACCCACTTCGCCTAGGCCATGGTATTACAGGCCCTGATGAAGCAGAAATTGGTTTAAGCATTCGCCCAGAAAATGTCATGTTATCCAAAACAGCACCCAATCAAGAATTTAACTGGGCAGAAGGCACGGTTAAAGAGATTGCGTATTTGGGTAGTTTTGCCATTTACCACATTGAATTGTCAACAGGCAAAATCATCAAAAGTGTGGTGGCTTCTTCTCGTTGGTTGTTGGCAGACGAAACGCCACCCACTTGGGAAGATATTGTGTACATTAGCTGGCGTGACACTTTGCCAGTACCCCTTTTTAGCTAAGGCGTAAGGAGTACCGTATGAGTATGCAAACAACACTTGCCAATCGCATTGGCAAACGAATGGTTGTCGGTGTTCCCTATATGTGGCTGTTTTTATTGTGCTTGGTGCCCTTTATCCTTGTGCTTAAAATCAGCTTCTCTGAAGCCGATATTGCCATCCCCCCCTATACCCCCTTGGTTGAAACCGATCCTGACATGGGTCAGGTATTGATTCGTTTAAGCTATTTAAATTACACCGATATTTTTGGTAATTTCTTTTCAAGCTTAGGCAATCTACTGAACCCCTTTAGCGACCACATTGGTGAAAATATTTATTTGCAAACCTATGTATCATCGTTAAAAGTGGCGGTGATTACCACTGTACTGTGCCTATTATTTGGCTACCCGATTGCTTATGCCATCGCTCGAGCCAATCCTGATAGACGCAATGGTCTGTTGTTATTAATCATGTTGCCTTTTTGGACATCATTTTTATTGCGTGTTTACGCTTGGATGGGTTTATTAAGCACCAATGGTTTAATCAACAATTGGCTTATGGGCTTTGGTTTAATCAACCAACCTTTGGATATGTTTTACAATCAGTTTTCATTAATATTGGTCATGGTTTACGCTTATTTGCCATTTATGATTTTACCGCTGTATACCCAATTGATTAAACACGATCACCGCTTATTGGAAGCTGCTAGTGATTTGGGAGCAGGTCCAATTAAATCATTTTTGACCATCACTTTGCCTTTATCAAAAGGTGGGATTATTGCTGGCTCTATGTTGGTATTTATCCCTGCTGTGGGTGAATATGTGATTCCAGAGTTGGTTGGCGGCCCTGAAAACTTAATGATTGGTAAAGTCTTGTGGAATGCCTTCTTCGACCAAAATAACTGGCCATTGGCTTCAGCCATTGCAGTGATTATGGTAATTTTATTGATTCTACCGATTAGCTTGTTCCATCGCTATGAGAATCGTGAGTTAGAAAGAAAGGCCAACACATGAAAACAAATCAATCTTCCAAATGGTTTTTGCGCATTAGCTTGATTTTGGGTTTGGCATTCTTGTACATTCCATTAATCAGCTTGGTGATTTACTCATTTAACGCCTCCAAATTGGTCACCGTTTGGGGTGGATTCTCAACCAAATGGTATGGTGAACTGGCAGGCAATAGCGTGATTTTGAGTGCCACTTGGCTATCATTTCGCTTGGCCATTTTATCTTCATTCGCTGCGGTGATTTTGGGCACATTGGCAGGTTATGCTTTGGCTCGTGTACGCCGCTTTAAAGGCAGCACCTTGTTTGCTGGCATGGTCACGGCCCCAATGGTGATGCCTGAAGTGATTACTGGCTTGTCCATGCTATTGTTGATCATCCAAGTACAAATGTTCTTGCAAAACACCCCTGCTTTAAGCTGGTTGTATTTTGAACGTGGTATGTTCACCATTTGGTTGGGGCACACCACACTTTGCATGGCTTATGTGACTGTCGTGATTCGTTCTCGCTTGGCTGAGTTGGATCAATCATTGGAAGATGCTGCTATGGACTTGGGTGCACGTCCATTAAAAATCTTCTTTTTGATTACCCTGCCCTTGATTATGCCTGCTATTGCTTCTGGCTTTTTATTGGGTATCACCTTGTCGCTTGATGACTTGGTAATCACTTCATTCTTGTCAGGTCCAGGCTCTGCCACTTTGCCACAAGTGATTTTCTCCAAAATCAAATTGGGCTTAGATCCGCAAATGAATGCCTTAGCAACCATTATTATTGCGGTAGTAGGCAGTTTGGTGATATTAATGAACTACATTATGATTCGCCAAAGCACCAAACGGGAGCGCGAAATGGCCGATGCCTACCGTGAGTTGCAAAAACAAGAACAATCATAACAAAAGAAGGTTTACAAAACACAGGCTTGCAACATGCCTGTGTTTTTTTGTGTGAAATACACAAAGGGAGAAAGTGCATTATGCAAACAGCAAACAATGAAACACAGCCACAATCTTATTATCTTGCTAGCCAAAACCTCATACTGGATTGCAAACCATTGCCTCATGATATGGATGTCGACGTTTGTATTATTGGTGCTGGTTTATCAGGTGTTTCTTGTGCTTTAGCGTTAGCCAAAGCGGGTTTAAAAGTAGCGGTTTTGGAAGCACGCGATATTGGCTTTGGCGCATCAGGGCGCAATGGGGGACAAGTTATTTCTAGCTATGCTTGTGAAATGCCTTATTTAGCCAATCAACTGGGAAAAGAGAATGCTTTAAAGCTGTGGCAATACAGCTTAGAAGCTGTCAATTTATTAAATTCTCGCATCAATGAATACCATATCGACTGCGACTGGCGAAGAGGCTATGCCACTTTGGCCATTAAGCCGTCCCATGTTCAGCATTTACAATCACAAATCCAATACGCCAAATCGGTACTCGATTACCACGATTATAGTTGGTGGGAACAAGATCAAACACAAGCCACCATCGCCAGTAAGCGCTATATTGGTGCTTTGTATGATCCTTTTTCTGGACAAATTCACCCCTTGAATTATTGCTTGGGCTTAGCCAAAGCGGCGATAAAACATGGCGCACAGTTTTTTACCCAAAGCCCTGTAGACAATATCACACAATCGGGCAATGATTGGTTGGTAAAAGTTGCCCAACACTCTGTTAAAGCTCGTCATGTTGTTATGGCCACCAATGCCTATACAGGCGCCATTAACCAGCAGTATTTTAATGCCTTAAGTGATTACATCATGCCCGTGGGAACCTATGTCATTGCCACAGAACCATTGAACAATGCTCCAGAAATCATGCCCATGAATTTGGCGGTTTGTGATTGTAATTTTGTGTTGGATTATTACCGTTTGAGCCAAGACCAACGTTTGCTATTTGGTGGCAAATGTACCTACAATGCCAAAACACCTAAACATTTAGCCAAAAGCATGCAACACGATATGTTACGTGTATTCCCACAACTGGCACAAACCAAAATTGATTATGCTTGGGGCGGTATGGTTGACATTACCATGAACCGAGCACCTCACTTTGGTGAGCACTTGAAAAATCTGTATTTTATGCAAGGATTTTCTGGTCATGGCGTGGCACTAACAGGTTTAGCTGGCTTGGTGATTGCTGAAGCTATTTTAGGTGATAAAAATCGGTTACAATTATTTCAAAAAATAAAACACAAAAAGTTTCCAGGCGGTTCAGTCTTGCGCACCCCACTACTGGTCGGTGCCATGTCTTACTTCCGTTTGCGTGACCACTTAACTTAAACTTAACTTAGTCAGAAAAGAGTATCACCATGATGTATTCGAGAATCAGCCTAGATCAATGGCGTGCTTTCGTTAGCACTGTTGATACGGGTGGATTTGCACCAGCAGCGGAACATTTAAACAAATCTCAATCGGCCATTAGTCATGCCATTAGTAAAATGGAAAGCTTATTGGGTCAGGATTTATTTGTTTTGGAAGGCAGACGCGCAGTATTAACCCCGCTTGGCCACAGTATTTTGCCTCAAGCCAAACATTTATTAAATATTGCTAGCAAATTGGAAGCCACTGCCACTCAGTTCGATCCAGAAGTTCAATCAGAAATTGCGGTGGCCATTGATCTAACCATTCCAACAGATATTATTTTCAATGCTTTTTCTGCTTTTGAAAACAAATACCCACAACATCGGATTCGACTGTATGAAACCAGCTTATCTGGTAGTTATGAACTTCTTATGGATGGACTGGTCGAAGTTGCCATTGGCATGGAAATGCCACCCGAACACAGCAGCCAATTTTTTTGTACGGCCAAATTGATTTGCATTACATCCAAAGACCATCCTATTTGGCAATTGAACAAAAGTTCTTATGGCTTTGATGACTTACGCAGTCATCGACAAATCGTATTGCGTAACTCTGCCATGCGCCAAGACAAGACCATTGGTTGGCTAGGCAGTCCACACCGTTGGACGGTCACCCATTTTGCTACCGCAAAACGCCTTATCAACCAAAGCTTAGGCTATGCTTGGATGCCTTATTATATTGTTGCTGATGAGTTGCAAGCTGGTACATTAAAACAAATTCCCATTGAACAATTGTCTGAGCGCTTTAATTCCATGTACATTGGTGCACCTGAATCGTTGGGTGAACACCAAGAAACCCAAGACATGATTCACTTTTTAAAAGCAGCCGCCAAAGATTTTTACAATCAACACGACACTTATTAAATCAGTTGTCTTTATGCCCAGATTCGTCTGGGCATAAATTTATCAAAAAACCAGAATAGCCATCCCATCAATTTCATTAATCTTTTAAATAATTCTTGTTACAATGGCTTTTTATTTGTAGCAAAAGCCCATCATGACTGACCATATCGATTCGTTAAGCGTTACTGAAAAACTCAATCTAGAAACCGCACAAATGCCTTGGGAAGAATTACAAAGCCATTTTGCAAGAGGTGTCGCTGTTTATATTTCACCTGATTTGGATTTATTGCATGTTGCCCAATTGGTACATGAAGACAATGCCAAAGCCTTACAACAATACAATGCAGACAGCCGATTTGGTTTGGTCACTGAAGCCTTGGCTCAAAAATGGTATGATCAAAAAATAAATATGTGGGCGTGTATCGTGGCCCCTTGGGTATTGGTACAGCCCATCTACCCACAATAAAATACCATTCACAAAGGAGAAATCATGCTTAAAGCCAATTTATTGGGTACTCGCTATCCTTTAATTCAATCGCCCATGGCAGGCTCACAAAACTTAAGCATGGCATTGGCAGTTTCCAAGGCTGGGGCCTTGGGCTCTTTGCCTACTGCCACCATTAGCCACGAACAATTAGAGACTGATTTACAAACGTGGCAAGCTGCTGGTCGGCCAGCTTTGAATGTCAATTTTTTTGCGCATACCATGCCCAATTTGGAACCTTATCAATGTGACCAATGGCAAAATGTCTTGCAAGACAAAGCGACACAATATGGTGCCAATTTTGACCTAATCGACTTTAGTCAAGCCAGAAAACCATTTGATGCTGCCCACATGGCTCTAATGGAAACCTATCGACCACCTGTGGTCAGTTTTCATTTTGGCGTTCCTGATACATCATTTATAGAAGCCTTACATGATTTAGGTATTCAAATCATGGCCAGTGCGACCACGGTTGCAGAAGCCCGTTATTTAGAGCATCAAGGTGTTGACTATATTATTGCCCAAGGATTGGAAGCAGGCGGACACCGTGGCATATTTTTAAACATGGATATTAGCACGCAATTGGGTACCATGGCTTTGCTCCCTCAAATTGTGGCTGCCGTGAATAAGCCCGTTATTGCAGCAGGTGGTATTGCCAGCATTGCCAGCATCCAAGCGGCAATGAAATTGGGTGCCAGCGCTGTCCAATTGGGGACCAGTTTTTTATTGTGCGATGAAAGTTTAATCAGCCTAGCACACAGACAAGCATTACAAAGCCCACAAGCCGAGCACACCGCATTAACCAATATTTATTCTGGTCGCCCTGCTCGCGGCTTGGTGAATCCATTAATGACGCAATTGGGCTATATGCACCCAGAAGCATTGCCATTTCCTTATGCGGCTGCAATCATTTCACGCATTCATGCCCAAGCTATCAGCAAAGGCAACACAGACTTTGCCCCCATGTGGAGTGGACAAAATACACAAGGCTGTCAAGCCATTAGTGCCGAATTATTAACCACTTATTTCTGCCAAGCTTTTACTGACGCATAAGGTTCAAAAGCAAGCAG
>JASLDB010000036.1 GCA_030151665.1 Neisseriaceae bacterium | reverse complement strand
CCACGGCAATACCATAACTTTTGTTTGCAGGCCCTGCTTCAACATGGTGCAAAAACACAATGTCTTGCCCTTGTTCTAATGCCGTTAAATGGTAGTTAATGGCATTTTTAAAATACTCTGGCAAGCGGGTTAATTCAAAGTAATGGGTGGCAAATAAGGTAAACGATTGGTTTTTTTGCAGTAAATGCTCGGCAATCGCTTGTGCCAATGCCAAACCATCAAAAGTTGATGTTCCCCGACCCACCTCATCCATTAATACCAGCGATGTTGGGGTGGCATGGTGCAAGATATAAGCAGTTTCTGACATTTCCACCATAAAAGTAGAGCGATTACCTGCCAAATCATCAGATGCACCAATGCGGGTAAAAATCTGGTCAATCGGGCCAATTTGCGCACTTTGTGCTGGCACAAATGCCCCAACATGTGTGAGCAAAACAATCAATGCCACTTGGCGCATATAAGTTGATTTACCACCCATATTGGGGCCGGTTAACAGCATTAATTGGCGTTTATTGTCTAATTGGCAATCGTTGGCAATAAACTGCTGCACTTGTTGTTCAACCACAGGATGGCGACCTTGGACAATGGCCAAGCAAGGGTAATCCACAAGCTCAGGGCAGACCCAATGGCGTTCATTGGCAATGGATGCCAGACTAGCCAACACATCCAAACTCGCTGTGGCTTTGGCAATTTGTTGCAAGGTGGGCAATGATGCTTGTAATTGGTTTAGCAAGGCTTCGTACAGTTTTTTTTCCAATGCCAAAGCAGTGTCTTGCGCCGTCAATACTTTGTCTTCAAAGGCTTTCAGTTCTGGGGTAATAAAACGCTCGACATTTTTAAGCGTTTGTCGGCGTTGGTAATCACTGGGTGCAGATTCGGCTTGGGTTTTACTCAGTTCAATGTAAAAACCATGTACACGGTTGAATTCCACTTTTAAGGTATTTAAACCCGTGCGTTCTTTTTCCCGTGCTTCCAATGCCAATAAAAATTCATCGCCATGGTTTTGCACATTGCGTAGATCATCCAATTGGGCATCTAACCCATCATTCATCACCCCACCATCACGCAACCACACAGCTGGCTCTGGTAAAATAGCCGCTTCTAACTGTTCGGCAACCGCCACACCCAATGGCAAAATACCCAATAAGGTAGTCACCAAACTGCTATTGGCAGCTTCAGCCGGCAATTCAAAGGCAGCAAGAGAAAATAAGCTATCTCGTAAACTCGCCAAATCACGAGGTCTGGCACTTTGTAAAGCAATGCGTGCGGCAATGCGCTCAATATCGGCAATGCTTTTCCACGCTTGATGAATCAAAGTGTGGTGCGACAATAGTGCGGCAATGGCTTGTTGACGCTTGGTAATATGTTCTCGTGAGCGCAGTGGATTGTGCAACCATGTCATCAATAAACGACTGCCCATGTGTGTCGAACAGGCATCCACAGCTGAGAACAAAGTTGGCGCACTTTTGCCACTCAAGGTTTGGCTGATTTCTAAATTGCGTCGTGTGGCCGAATCCAATGCAATAAAGGCAGAATCATTTTCCAATGTGATGCTGTCCAAATGCTTGGGCAATTGTGATTGGGTTAATTGAATGTAATTAAGTAAAGCACCTGCCGCACCAATTGCCAAACCATGCTCATCACGGTCAAGACCAAAACCCAATAAGTCTTGGCAAACAAAATAGCGTTTTAACAATGCTTCTGCCGAATCGGCTGCAAATTGCCAAGTGTGGACATAGCTGATTGCTGCCGAATGGCTTTGGGGCAAGACAACACTGCGGTTGTCTGGCAATAAAATTTCAGCCGCTTGTAAGCGTTCTAATTCATGCACCAAACGATCAGCATCAATGATTTTGGTTTTGAATTCACCACTTTGCAAAGACAGCCATGCCAAGCCCATTTGTTTTTTGTGGGGGTAAATGGCCAAGATTCGATTATTGTCTTTGTCATCCAATAACGCACTGTCGGTCAACGTACCTGGGGTAATAATGCGCACCACTTTGCGTTCAACAGGGCCTTTGCTGGCGCCTACCTCACCAACTTGCTCACAAATCGCCACGCTTTTACCCATTTTTACCAATCGCGCCAAATACTGCTCGGCTGCATGAAAGGGTACACCTGCCATCTTAATGGGTTCCCCATCTTTTTGCCCTCGTGTGGTCAAGGTGATATCCAATAATTTAGCGGCTTCTACTGCATCATTAAAAAAGAGTTCATAAAAGTCACCCATGCGATAAAACAACAACTTATCTTCATGATCAGCCTTGATTCCTAAATATTGGGCAATCATCGGAGAAACAGTGGTTTTGTTTTTTGACATAATGGCAAACGCTTTCTTTTGGGTGAATCCAAGGGTATCTTTTCAGTGGCTATTGTAAATCAAATCAAACAAATCCCCAATTTATGCAAGAAGCAAAATAGAATATCTTAGCAAGAGCCTTTTAAATCCGTTTAAATAATGACAAGATGTAGTATTTTTAACGTGGGTAGTCAATTGTGCTATCCACCCAACACCAGCAACACAATGGGACTTGTACATGGTCAATTGCAAAACAGCTCTTCGCTTGGTCGCTTTTTGTGGCGCCGCTTTTTTCTTAGCCAGTTGTGGCAATCTCAAAAAACCGACGACCCCAGGCTCAGGAACTGGCACATCATCACAAGGTAAGACCACGCCACCTGGGGTCGTGTATGGCACCAACAATGTTAACGTTCGCTATACTTCAGTTGCCTTTGCCAACTTACCCAATTGGCAAGGTCAAGAGTTTAGCCAAAGTTTGCTGTCTTTTAAGCGTGGCTGTGAAAAACTGGGCAACAAACCACAATGGCGCAATGTGTGTAACTTAGCCAAAACGACAGGTAACAACAATGCTGCTGCCAAAGCGTTTTTTGAATACCACTTTACCCCTTGGCAAATCACCGAAAATGGCAATGCAACAGGCACAGTAACGGGCTATTACGAGCCCATGATGAAAGGCGACACTAGCCAAACTCGCCAATCCCGATTCCCTATTTATGGTATCCCCAATGATTTTGTTTCCGTTCCCCTACCTAGCCAATACCAAAGTGGCCGTGGTAGTGTTCGTGTTCAGGTGACAGGTCAAAACTCAGGCAGCATCAGTGCCAATGGTCAATACACCGCTGATTTAAGCCGCTTTCCCATTACTGCACGCAGCCGTGCCATTAAAGGCCGAGTCGTAGGCAATCAATTTGTACCCTATTACACCCGTGCCGAAATCAATGCCGGTGCACTCAATGGCAAAGCACCTATCTTGGGCTATGCTGACGATCCTGTTGAACTATTTTTCTTGCAGGTACAAGGCTCAGGCCGCCTACAAACACCCAAAGGACAATTTATTCGCCTCGGTTTCGCGGACAAAAATGAGCAACCTTACCAATCCATTGCCAATTACATGGTTAAAAAAGGCTATCTGCCTTTAAAAGACACTAATATGCAAGGCATCAAAGCATGGATGCAACAAAACCCCAGTCATTTGTCTGAAGTGTTGGGGCAAAATCCAAGCTATGTTTTCTTCCGTGTTCTGCCTGATAATGGTGCAGGCCCTATCGGTGCCTTGGGCACGCCATTAACAGATGGCTACTCCACTGCTGTGGACAAACACCATGTGGAATTGGGTGCGCCCATGTTCTTGACCACCACCCACCCGATTAAAAATAGCCGCATTGAACGACTCATGGTCGCCCAAGACACAGGCTCTGCCATTAAAGGTGGTGTTCGGGTCGATTTCTTTTGGGGCTTTGGTGATGCTGCTGGCGAAGTGGCAGGTAAAATGAAACACCCAGGTCAAGTTTGGGTATTGCTGCCCAATGGCTACCACCCTCGTTATTTGCCTTAATCCACCCCAGTAAAAAGAGCGCATTTAGCGCTCTTTTTTATTCCCAGTTGTCACCAATCCAACCAACATCATGGCAAAGCAAACACTGTTGCCAAAGCTGTTTTGTAAATAGCAGCTTTGTTTTCCAATTTCATTGGGTAGGCGCGCGAACTAGAAGGCATGCGATACAAGCGCAGGCGTCTTGTGTCATATTTCACCTCAACATACTCGCCCACTTTAGGTAGTTTTTCGATGCCAAACTGTGAACAAGCAATGCCTGTGGCTTTTTCCCCTGTGGTCATCATGATTTGGCAATCGGGCAAGTTATCCAATAAGCCTCGAATATTGCGCTCTTCAACCACTTCTAAAAATTTATCTGCGGCATTGCCTTGGGCACGGTATGCCCGATACACCGTATCATTTAATGCAAAACCAATTTCATGCAAAAAAGCGATAATCTTGTCCATTAAAATACGCTTGTTCTGCACATCCATAAAATGGTCTTTATTCTGAAAAAACAACAAACCCATGATGCGCCACATGTCATTGGTAAAATTGGGGTAATAAAAATCATCACTCCAGCGATTCATTGGTGGGGGAAAAGAACCCATCATCAATGCCTTGCCATTTTTTGGCAAAAAAGGAGCCAGTGGGTGGGTTTCGATGATTTTTTCAGTCATGGTGCACTCAAAATAAGGAATAACGAAACCCGATACTATCATAGCCCACTATGCTTATACGCCAAAACACTTATCTGATTGTTATTTCATCTAAAACGATGACACAAGCTTGTTTACAATAGCTGTACTCATTTGAATGACTACACACAGATAAGGAGAAACCATGAGTAATATGACCATCCCCAATTACCAAACCGATGCTTTTTTTGGTTTAGAAGACAAATGGCTAGAAACCGCCACAGGTGAACTCACCCACTACCACGAAATGGGCGAAGGTGTGCCCATGCTGTTTTTACATGGATCAGGCACTGGCGTTTCAGCAGCGGCTAACTGGTGGCTCAATTTGCCAGCCTTATCACAACATGGTCGTTGTATTGCCATTGACTCGATTGGCTATGGTCAAACCATCAACCCAGAAGACACACCATATGGCATTCGCGAATGGGTTGAACATGCTGTTCGTGTATTGGATGCACTGGGCATTGAAAAGACATGGATTGTGGGCAATTCTTTGGGTGGCTGGTTGGCATTTCAAATGGCGATTGACCACCCTGAGCGAGTATTGGGTATTGTGTCGATGGGCACTGGTGGCGCAAAAAAAACCGCAGCACTGGCAGGACATGCCAAACCCACCTTAACCGAAGACGGCATTCGCACCACTTTAAAACAATTTGTGGTCAATGAAAATTTAATTACTGATGAATTGGTTGCAGTACGCTATCAAGCCGCCTTAAACGACCATGCTTCTGACCGATTGGTAAAAGTCATTACCGCACGTGACCGCGACCGTGATGCTTTGCCATTGGACTTTGAAGTTTTGGCACAGTTTGAAAAACCTGTGTTGTTGATTCACGGTACACAAGACGTGGTGATTCCTGTGTCACGCACTTGGGAATTGCTCAACACCATCCCCAATGCCGATGCGCATATTTTTAGCCAATGCGGTCATTGGTCACAAGTTGAACGTGCAGATGAATTTAACCAAGTAGTAAGCCAATATTTGAATTTGCATGCTTAATTAATTTCACATGACTTTTGAAGACAAAAACCTTGCTAATGTTGCAAGGTTTTTTCTTTAATCAATCAAATATAAACTTGGCAAATGGTGTATTAACGATAATGCTCATAAAACCGATTGCTAAACATCTCGTTGGGGTCGTATTTTTTCTTAAGGCGGAAAAATTCATCGGCTTGTGGGTACACCAAGCGCATTTTCTCTCGATCAATGTGCAAGCGATATGGTAAGTAATACGTCCCTTGATGGCGCAGTGTGGCATCCACCAAGGCATTGGTCAAATCCTTCATGGCTTGCTCTTGTTCAGCTGTTTTTTGTTGGTTAAACAAAAAGACCAAACCAAACACTGGTTCACGTGCATAATTCATGAAGGCATCCCGATCAGGACTGACCTCTCGAATGGTGATATTGAGTAAATCAATCTGGCTATTTTGCAAAATAGGTTTTAAATCATGAATAAAACTGGCTAGCTGGGCATCAGGGATAAAATACTCATGCAATAAATCGGTTGATTTGGGGTCTTTGTTGTCAATTAATGAAGAATGCTCATTCAGTATTTCATTGCGACTAAACCGATGGTAAGGCGTAATCTGGTTAGACACACTCTCCAAATCCCAACGCAAACGTTTACCATATTCACTGCGAACAGAACCTCTAAACACCAAATTCCTTAACGCTTGGTTTTTCGCTGTCTGTGCTGCCAAAAAAGCTGGTTGCTCTGCGGTCTTTTCAAAATAGTTTAATGTGGCTTGATCCAAAAATTTTTTATCCGATATGCGCAAACGACCATAAGCGAATTGCACTTGGGGATTGTCCCTAACCAATTTTTGGTATTGCGCCACATAATCTTCCGGTTTGACTGCCACAGAATGAAATGCAAGACTGGTATTATCAACCACCTTTAATTTGACATCCAAAATCACCCCAAATAAGCCATAGCCACCAATAACCAGTTTAAATAATTCTGGGTTTTCGTGACGGCTGCATTCAACAATTTTCCCATCAGCCATCATCAAACTAAAAGATTCAACACTGGCTGACAATGGAGGAGATTGTTTTTGCCAACCATGCCCATTGACGCTAAGTGACCCACCAATCGAAAAATTACTAAACGACTGCATAATGGCAATTGATTTGCCCTTGGTATCAAGATACTCAATAGCATCTTGCCAAGTGGCGCCTGAGCCAATGGTTAAAATATTGTGTTGCTCATCCAATTGCATATGTTTATAAGGCAGCATATTCAACACAACACCATCGGGTGCAATGGTGTGACCACCCATGCTGTGTTGCGCCCCAGCAATGGAAACCTTCAAATGATTTTCCTTGGCATAACGCATCAAAGCCGCCAATTGCTGTCGCATTTGTTCGGGTTCTTTGGCAACATCAACCACACTTTTTACGTTGGTTAAATTCAGTTGACTGGCATCATTGGTTTGCCCTGTTGCCATGGGTGTTTCAGGAGGGTGTTGTTGAAATTTGGTCTTTAATAAATGCCCGATTGGCAAAATCACAAAAAAACCAATGATCACGCCCAATACCATCCAAATCCACAATTTCTTCTGTCGCCAACTGAATTTTATACCCATCAATACTCACCCAATCATTCATTATGTGTATAGCATCATGCCATATTCGTGATGGTTTTGTCGCAAAAAAAGGATTATTTGCCCCTAACAAATAATCCTTTTGCTTCACTACCCTAAAAAAATGCTTGTTTATTTGGCTTTACTCATGGTCAATGCCAAATCTTCAATCATGTCTTCTTGACCACCAACTGTGCCACGGCGACCCAATTCCAATAAAATCTCACGGGCGCTCACGCCATATTTGGCTTCTGCACGTTTGGCAAACAACAAGAACGATGAATACACACCAGCATAGCCCAAGGTTAAGGCATCTCGATCAAGGCGAATCGGTTGATCCATAATCGGCACCACCAAGTCTTCTGCCACGTCTTGCACTTTAAATAAATCCACACCTGTTGTAATGCCCATGCGATTGCACACAGCAACCACCGCTTCCAATGGTGTATTGCCTGCACCTGCGCCCAAACCAGCAGCTGCCGCATCAATGCGAGTGGCACCTGATTCAATCGCGGCAATCGAATTGGCCACGCCCATTGCCAAGTTATGGTGACCGTGAAAACCGATTTCAATGTCGTCACCAAATGTTTGTTTTAACAAACCCACTCGTGCTTTCACATCTTCAGGCAACATATAACCTGCTGAATCGGTGACATAAACGCAATTGGCACCATAAGACACCATAAGACGGGCTTGTTCTAAGATTTTTTCTGGGCTGGCCATGTGTGCCATCATTAAAAAGCCCACCACATCCATGCCCAATTTGCGTGCGGCGGTGATGTGTTGTTCTGAAACATCGGCTTCAGTTGAATGGGTTGCCACACGGATACAATGCACACCCAAATCATGTGCCATGTGTAAATGTGCAGTGGTACCAATACCAGGCAATAACAAAGCCGATACCTTGGCTTGCTTTAATAACGGAATGACTGTCGATAAATATTCTTCATCGCTGTGTGCTGGAAAACCATAATTCACCGAGCTGCCACCCAAACCATCACCGTGGGTGATTTCAATCAATGGCACGCCAGCGGCATCTAAACCTGTGGCGATTTTTTTCATGTCGTCCAATGTCATTTGATGGCGTTTTGGGTGCATGCCATCACGCAAAGTCATGTCGTGAAAACGAACGCTGTATTGGCTCATGCTTGTTCCCCTTGTAAAATATGGTTGGCAAAGATTTCTGCAGTTTTGGCAGCAGCCGATGTCATGATGTCCAAATTACCTGCGTATTTTGGTAAATAATCGCCCAAGCCTTCTACTTCCAAGAAAATCGACACTCGATTGCCATCAAAAACAGGACCATTCACCAATTTGTAGCCGGGCACATAGTCTTGTACTTTTTTTACCATCGCTTGAACCGATGCGGTAATGGCGGCTTGATCAGGCTCTTCTGCCAATAAACAATGGACTGTGTCACGCATCATCAATGGCGGTTCGGCTGGGTTAATCACGATAATGGCTTTGCCTTTTTTCGCACCGCCGACTTTTTCAATCGCCCCTGCGGTGGTTAAAGTAAATTCATCAATGTTTTTACGTGTCCCTGGACCCACGGATTTACTGGAAACCGTCGCCACAATTTCAGCATAATCCACATTTTGCACTTGTGACACAGCAGCGACCATGGGAATGGTGGCTTGCCCGCCACACGTCACCATATTGACATTCATGGTGTCCATGTTGATGTCGCTTGCCAAATTCACAGGTGGTACACAATAAGGGCCAATGGCTGCTGGGGTTAAGTCAATCATCACCACGCCCAATTCATTTAATTTTCGACTGTTTTCTGCATGCACATAAGCCGATGTGGCATCAAAAGCAATTTGAATGCCATCGGCTTTGACATGGGGCAATAAGCCATCCACACCCTCTGCAGTGGTTTTCAAACCCATTTTCGCAGCGCGCGCTAAACCTTCGGATGTGGGATCAATACCCACCATCCACACAGGTTCCAATACCTCACTGCGTTGTAATTTATAGAGCAAATCCGTTCCGATATTACCGGGGCCAATTAAGGCACATTTGATTTTTTTCATGTTTCTCTTTTTTCTATCTGCGTTACACAATTAAGCGGTAAATTCGGTGCAAACATTGCCTAAACCCGCAATATTGACCGTAAAACGATTGGCTTCAGTGACAGCGACCATCGGACCCAACGCCCCTGTCAAAATAATGTCG
The DNA here is from genome assembly GCA_030151665.1 of Neisseriaceae bacterium. Classification (GTDB taxonomy): domain Bacteria; phylum Pseudomonadota; class Gammaproteobacteria; order Burkholderiales; family Neisseriaceae; genus JASLFS01. Next base: position 1,156 of record JASLDB010000036.1, on the reverse strand, counting down.
CCTGCTAGCAATGGGCGATTGCATCGCACCATCATGTCAGCTAGCCAAATGGCTGCATTTAATGGGTTGTATAAGCATTGGCTGCCTTCACCACTTGCCACAATAACGCCACTTTTGTCGGTCATTTGCATGGCACATTCTGCCAAGTCAAAGTCTTGTAAACGCACGGGACGAGAACCCAAGACAAACTGGGCACTGGAGGCATTGTCTGCCACGGTATCGAACAAACTGATTTGCCAATTGGCAATGCGACTGTCTACAATTTCAATGGCAGGCAAGGCATATTCCGTAGCATTGATAATGTCAGCATAAGTGTGCGCTTCATGGCACAAATCTTTGCCAATCACCAAAGCCACTTCAGCTTCAACTTTGGGCATAATCAATTGGCTTAAAGTAACTGGTTCGCCTTGTCCAACGGACATATCAGCGAATAACATGCCAAAATCAGGCTCACCCACACCCAATTGCGCTTGCACTTTGGGCGAGGTTAAGCCAATTTTTCGACCGACCAAACGGCGACCTTGGGCAATGGCATATTGGGTATTGTGTTCTTGAATGGCGTAAGCGGTTTCGATGTTTTGTTCGGCAAGGCCAAATTGGGCTTTGATGGGCGCGATAGCTGCTTGCTTCGTTTGTGCTTCGCGTAAAGCCAATGCAGCAGCTTCAATGCTTAAAGACATGGCTGGTTTTCCTCTATTCATCTAACGTGTATGAAAGCGTTAGAATCGGAAATTTTATCCATTTGTGCCAATACTTATTTTCGTTTAATTAATAAGCTAGATGTATCAATGCCAAAAACCCTTGCTCATTTATTCAGAGCAAGGGTAGCAAAATCAGTGTGGATTTATGGATTTAACAGCAGTTTTTTAATCACCAAATGCTGAAAAGCTTTGAGTTCCATCATTGGGTGGTCTTTTCTGGCCACCATGTATAAATCAATCGGCGGTGGGGGCACACTCAAAGGACGAACACAAATGCGCTCATTGATTAAACTGGCCGTGTAATCTGGCAACAACGATGTGCCCAAACCCATGCCCACCAAATTCAAATTCAACAAAATATTACTGGCTTGCTGCACTGTGTTCACCGTCACATTTTGTGCCTCAAAATACTGACACACCAAAGGGTATAAATACCCTGAAAAAGCAGGATCGGA
>JASLDB010000011.1 GCA_030151665.1 Neisseriaceae bacterium | reverse complement strand
GCTGCTTTGGCTGCTAACATATCATTTTTTGAGTCACCAATCATAATCAATTCACTTGGGGTGATGTTTAATACCTCACAAGCGTGAATAAGGGGTGTGGGCATGGGTTTTTTCTCTGGTAAACTATCACCACCCAAAACCAAGCAAAAATAATCAGCCATGTCCAAGCGCTTTAGCAATTCTGTGGTAAAGCGTTCTGCTTTATTGGTAATCAAGACCAAGGGAAAGCTTTTCTTTTTGAGTAGTTTTAAACCATCAATTACACCAGCATATGGTTTGGTGTTATCTGCTAAGTGAGCAAAATAATGTTGTACAAACAAGGTAAAACCTTGTTGCCATTGCTTGGCATCGGCTTCTTGGTCAAAGTCATCGGTTAAAGCACGGTGCACCAAAGTGCTCATGCCGTCGCCAACAAAACTTTCAATGCGAGATTGAGCCAGTGCTGGTAAGCCTAGGTTTTTACGCATGGCATTAGCCGCATTGGCCAAGTCCTCGATAGAATCAACCAACGTCCCATCTAAATCAAAAGCCAAAGCTTGTACACTTTTTGTGTCCATTGAATATCCTTAAGCAACCACGTTTTGTAATGCTGCATTCATGTTATCAATCACTGTTTTGTAATTGTCTTGATTGAAGATGGCAGAGCCTGCAACAAAAGTATCTGCACCCGCGGCAGCCACTTCGGCAATATTGCTTTCTTTAATGCCACCATCGACTTCAATGCGAATACGGCGATTGGTTTTGGCGAAGTAAGCATCGGTAATTTGCTTAACCGTGCGAATTTTTTCCAAGGTGTGGGGGATAAAGCTTTGGCCACCAAAGCCAGGGTTAACTGACATCAATAAAACCATGTCTAACTTATCCAAAACATGTTCAATTTCACCAATAGAACTGGCAGGGTTCAATACCAAGCCCGCTTGGCAGCCTTGTTCTTTGATTAAACCCAAGCTGCGGTCAACATGGCGCGAGGCATCAGGGTGAAAAGTGATGATATTGGCACCTGCTTTGGCAAATGAAACAATCAAATCATCCACTGGTTCCACCATCAAATGCACATCCATGGGAACGGTGGCATAAGGTTTAATTGCTTCGCAAATCATTGGCCCAAAGGTCAGGTTGGGGACATAATGGTTGTCCATTACATCAAAATGGATGAGTTTGGCGCCAGCGGCAATGACATTACTAACTTCTTCACCAAGGCGGGCAAAGTCAGCAGATAAGATGCTAGGAGCAATTCGATAATCAATCATGGCAGTGTGTTGTTAAATGGTTATAATAGGCGTAAGTGTACCGCAAAAATAGGTGCCATGGTGCATGGCAGAGGATTGTTTTTCCATGATAAAAAATGACAAAACATTGATTAATGTTTGTTTACATGAATTTACTTGGAAAAGATTCTGTTTCACATTAAGCTAAGTATGATGCTAATATCCGTATGAACTTATGATTAACACAATGAGAAATGGTCTAGTGGTAAAAAAAAATGTCACACCTCAGTCAGTTTGTGGGGTTATTTTACTTTCACTAATGCTGAGTACCACAGCGCAAGCTGATGGTCTAGAGTGCAATTTAGGCCAGTTTTCCTTAAGCAATGAGCAAAAAGAGCGTTTGAAAGACTTTCGTGTCCAAAACCGCAAATACATGCGCAGTGCAGCCGCACAGCAAAAGGGTACTGATGCTTATCAAAAGAGGGTAACCAATTTGCTATTGCAACGTGATTTTAATGAGTCACAGGCTAAGCGTGTCGTCAAAGAGCGTTTGGAAGAGCAAAGTGTTCGCGATGTTGAACAATTGAAGATGTACCACATGTTCTTGCAAGTTTTGACACCAGAGCAGCGCAATGTATGGTTAAGAAACTGCGTGCGCATCCGTTAATTGTGCTCAATCTGAACAACAAAAAAGCACCATATTTTGGTGCTTTTTTAATGGATGGGCTTAAATATTTTTTTGCGGCCCTTTTTTTATGAAGCTGGCTAAAAATAAGATGGTTAAGGCCACAATGCCCCAAATTAAGCCATCATTGCCAAAGATATTCATCAGTCCGAGGCTCATGCCAGGGGCAAATAAGCCACCCAAACCCCAAACCAAACCAATACAAGCATTGGCACAGACTAAATCAGGGCCTTCAAAATAATCGCCCACTCGAACCAAACCAATGGTGTAGACTGAACCTGCAAAAGCGCCCCAAATAAAGAGCATGGGCCAAAGCAGGGCGGGAACTTGCATCATCACGGGCATAATGATGGTACTAATCAAAAGACCAACACCACACAAGACATGAACCTTTATTCGACCAATACTGTCTGACAACCAACCAAATGGTATTTGCAAACAAGCATCGCCAATAAAAATAACACTGACAATCAAGACTGCTACTTGGGCGCTGTAACCATATTCCATGCTGTAGATGGGCATGATAGACAAAACAGCAGTGTCAAAAAAAGCAAATAAGAAAATGGCGAGCATAATTGCAGGGACCACTTTCATAAAAAACCACAAAGAGCGGCTTTTTTGCCCATGTTCATGAAAGTCAAATGCCATGGGTGACCACATGGTAATCAGCAAACCCAAAACATGAAATACAAACAAGAGCCACAATACACCGATGCTTTCTGAGCCAAAAAAAGACAATAGCAAAGGACCAAGGATTTGGAAAATGGTAAAGAATGTTGTGTAAATGGAGACAATTTTGCCGCGATTTTCATCGGTGGCCAAGTCATTAACACAGGCTTCACCCAAAATAATCAATAAACTACACGATAAACCAGTGAGTAAACGCAATAAAAATAGGCCACCAAAGTGATCAATATAGTGTAGTGGCAAAATACTTAAAGTTAATAATACAGTGCTCCACACAAACAATTGCTTAATGCGAAATTGGCGGGTTAAGCGATTGGCAAGAAAGGCCATGAGCACAATACCCAATGCTGGGGTGGCGGCAATGGTGGCAATGACAAAATCCGATGCACCCAAGGCCTTAAGGCGAAATGTGGTGTAGGGAATGGTCAAGCCAGTATTCAGGCTGACGATGCAAATGCTGATAATTAAAGTGTATAAAGCAATAGTAGGATGGTAACGAACAGATTGAAAATGAGAGCTGACTTTCATAAAACCAAATGAGAAATACCCGGCGAAGCAAGGCAGGACTTATATTATAGCGCAGCTTGAAAAATAAGTCTTTGTTATCAATAAAAAACAAGAAAGCTGCGCAAAAAGGATTTGCGCAGCTTGGCTCTTTATTAATATCTTACTTTTGGAAATTTTTAATGCCGTTTTCCAATTCGGTTTTTGCAGCTTCAACGCCATCCCAACCTTGGATTTTCACCCATTTACCTGGTTCCAAATCTTTGTAGTGTTCAAAGAAGTGTTGCATTTGATCGCGTAGCAATTGTGGTAAATCTTCTAATTTTTGGATGTCTTTGTACATGGCGCACAATTTTTCTACAGGCACTGCAACAATTTTGGCATCCACACCACCATCATCTTCCATGCGCAACATGCCCAAAGCACGGCAACGAACCAATACACCAGGTGGCAATGGAAATGGTGTCACCACCAATACGTCACAAGGATCGCCGTCACCAGACAAAGTGTTGGGAACAAAACCATAGTTGGCTGGGTACATCATTGAAGTGCCCATAAAGCGGTCTACACAGATCGCACCAGATTCTTTGTCAAATTCGTATTTAATAGGCGCTGCATTAGCAGAAATTTCAATCACCACATTAAAATCATCAGGCATGCTTTTGCCTGGGTTAATGGCATCAATATTCATTGATTGGTTTCCTTGGTTAAGCTGAGTCAAAAGAAAGCACAATTGTATCACTAACTGCTTTTGATTTTGTAGAGAATGCGTATAATTTAATCTTGTTTGATTACTCATGAATAAACACAAGGATGAATTATGTTAGTGGACAAATTGATTAACAATGTTGATGTCGCTTTACGAACCTTATTGGCACCTGCCACGACGATTCGTCCTTACCCTGATGCTGGTATTGAAGAAGCGACATTAAGTGAGGCTGAGCGTCAACATGCTTTGGGTTTGATGCGCATTAACCATGTGGGTGAAGTGTGTGCACAAGCTTTATACCAAGGCCAAGCCTTAACAGCACGTGATAAAAGCAATAAAGAAGCTTTGGAGCACGCAGCCCAAGAAGAGGTTGAACACTTGGCTTGGACAGAAAAACGAGTGCATGAGTTAGGTGGTAGAACCAGTTTATTGAATCCATTGTGGTATGGTAGTTCATTTGTGATTGGCGTTACGGCAGGGATTTTGGGTGATAAATGGAACTTGGGTTTTTTAGAAGAAACTGAAGACCAAGTGACCGCTCATTTGGAAGAGCATTTGGGCAGTTTGCCAGAAGCTGATTTAAAAAGCCGTGCCATTGTGGATCAAATGCGCATCGACGAAATGAAACATGCAGACATGGCACATGAATTTGGTGCAGCACCATTGCCATTGCCAGTGAAAGCGATGATGAAACTGACTTCCAAAGTGATGACCACGATTAGCTACCGTATTTAATGTTATAAATGATAAATAAAAACGACTTGATGAGTAACTAAGCTTAGTCATTTTCGTTTGATTTTCTATGTTACATTGGTTTAATTTTTATATTGAAAAGATCACAAAAATGAAGTTGCATTCTTTAAAAGTTTCAGGTTACAAAAGATTAAAGGAAGTCACAATACAGTTTGGTGATGCAACATTTTTAATTGGCCAAAATAACTGTGGGAAAAGCTCAACAATTAAAGCAATTGAAATTTTACTATCTGCTAGAAAACAATTACCTACTACTGATTTCTATTCTATTTCAGATGAAGATACAGGTGAAGTTAAAGTTGCTTCTACCACGATAGTTTTAGAAGCCGAATTTAGAAATTTACCAGAAGACGCTGAAAATTGGAGAGGTTTTAAAGGTAGAATATTTAGGTATGATGTAGAAGAAAACGATGGCGATACTGGTTTGTCTGTTATTTATAGAAAAACTTATGAATTAGGAAAAGATGTAGTCATTGAATTTAAATCTAAAGATAGAACGATTAAAGAAATTTTTAAGGAGTGTAAAAAACCCCAAGAATATATTGATAAAGGTTTATCTGAAAAAATTATTTCGGAATACTTTGATGACTTGACAGCTAATATTGGAAAGTCAAGAGGAGCTTTAGAGAAGCTTGAATTAATAGATGAAATTTGGGAGATAAATACCAAAGAAATTTGGTTTCAAAATCCAGGCGGTATTCCTGGAAATGTATTAAAAATGCTTCCGCGTTTTTTATTAATTCCTG
>JASLDB010000004.1 GCA_030151665.1 Neisseriaceae bacterium | reverse complement strand
CTTCAAGTGCCCAAACCTCCATCTCACCGAAACGCTGGCCACCGAATTGCGCTTTACCACCCAACGGCTGTTGAGTCACCAAGCTATATGGACCTGTTGAACGAGCATGCATTTTCTCATCAACCAAGTGATGCAGTTTCAAGTAATGCATAACACCAACAGTCACACGGCGATCAAACGCTTCGCCTGAACGGCCATCGTACAAAGTCACTTGTGTTTTGGTGTTGTTAAAGTTCAATTTTTGAACACGTTCGTCTTCGCTTGGGTAAGCAAATTCCAACATGGCTTTCAATTCTGACTCTTTAGCGCCATCAAACACAGGTGAAGCAAAAGTTGCACCTTTGCGTAAATGTTCTGCCAAGGTAATGATTTCAGCGTCGCTTAACTTGCTCAAGTCTTCCTTGTGCATGTCTTCGCCACCTAAGTCACCGTTGTACATGGTTTCTAAGAATTCACGCATTTCAGCAACTTGGCGATGTTCAGCCAACATGGTATCAATACGAGCACCAATACCTTTAGCAGCCCAACCCAAGTGAACCTCTAGAATCTGACCAATATTCATACGACTCGGTACACCCAATGGGTTCAATACGATGTCAACAGAACGGCCATCAGCCATGTATGGCATGTCTTCCACTGGCAAGATGCGAGATACCACACCTTTATTACCGTGACGACCCGCCATTTTATCACCCGATTGCAAACGACGTTTAATGGCGATAAAGACTTTAACCATTTTTTGTACGCCAGGTTGCAATTCATCACCTTGGGTCAATTTTTTCTTCTTGATTTCGAACATTGCATCAAATTCTTCACGTTTTTGTTGCAAGCTCAATTTAATCAATTCGATTTGCTTAGCCAAAGACTCATCAGACATGCGAATATCAAACCATTCATGTTTGCTTGGCAAACCAGTCAAGTATTCTGCAGTAATCACTGTGCCTTTTAGCAAGCGTTGAGGACCGCCATTGGCTTCTTGGCCAACAACCATACGCTCAATACGGCTAAATGCGTCTTCAGTAAAGATGCGCAATTGATCATGCAAATCCAAACGGTAGCGTTTCAATTCCGCATCAATAATAGATTGCGCACGTTTATCGCGTTCAATACCCTCACGGGTGAACACTTGAACGTCAATCACAGTACCGCTCATGCCTGTTGGCATGCGCAATGATGTGTCTTTAACATCAGATGCTTTTTCACCGAAAATCGCACGTAGCAATTTTTCTTCAGGCGTTAATTGGGTTTCGCCTTTAGGGGTTACTTTACCCACCAAAACGTCACCAGCTTCAACTTCCGCACCGATGTATACGATACCAGCATCATCCAAACGGTTTTGCATGCGCTCAGATAAGTTAGGGATATCGCGAGTAATTTCTTCCGCACCCAATTTGGTATCACGAGCCACCACATTTAATTCTTCAATGTGAATAGATGTGTAGCGATCTTCTGCCACAACATTCTCAGAAATCAAAATTGAATCCTCGAAGTTGTAACCATTCCAAGGCATAAAGGCGATGGTCATGTTTTGACCCAATGCCAATTCACCTAAGTCTGTTGATGCACCATCGGCAATCACGTCACCTTTTTGCAAGATGTCACCAACTTGTACCACTGGGCGTTGGTTAATGTTGGTGCTGTGGTTAGAACGGGTGAATTTAATCAAATTGTAAATATCAACACCGACTTCACCTGCATTGGCTTCTTCGTCATGTACACGAATCACAATACGACCAGCATCTACATACTCAACCACACCACCACGACCTGCAACCACAGCAGTTGCTGAGTCAACAGCCACATAGCGCTCAATACCTGTACCCACGAATGGTTTTTCAGGACGCAAGCAAGGTACTGCTTGACGTTGCATGTTGGCGCCCATCAATGCACGGTTGGCGTCATCGTGTTCCAAGAATGGAATCAAAGAAGCTGCAACGGATACCACTTGACCTGTTGCCACGTCCATGTATTGAATACGGTCTGGTGTTGACATAATGGTCTCGCCGTTTTCACGACAAGTTACCAATTCATCACTCAACATACCATGCTCGTCAACGCCAGCATTCGCCTGTGCAATGACATAGCGACCTTCTTCAATCGCTGACAAGTAATCAATTTGATCGGTTACTTTGCCATCAATAACTTGACGATAAGGTGTTTCCAAGAAACCGTATTCATTGGTGCGTGCATAAACAGACAAAGAGTTAATCAAACCAATGTTTGGACCCTCTGGTGTTTCAATCGGACATACACGACCATAGTGAGTTGGATGCACGTCACGCACTTCAAAGCCTGCGCGTTCACGAGTCAAACCACCAGGGCCCAATGCTGATACACGGCGTTTATGCGTGATTTCAGACAATGGATTGGTTTGATCCAAGAATTGACTCAATTGGCTTGAACCAAAGAATTCTTTAATCGCAGCAGAAACAGGTTTGGCATTAATCAAATCATGCGGCATCAAGTTTTCTGATTCAGCCTGGTTCAAACGCTCTTTTACAGCACGCTCTACACGAGACAAACCAGAACGGAATTGGTTCTCAGCCAACTCACCTACTGAACGCACACGACGGTTACCCAAATGGTCAATATCGTCCACTTGACCGTTACCGTTACGCAATTCAACCAAAGTAGCAATGGTGGCAACAATGTCTTGATCCATCAAAACATATTGACCTTGCTCAGCAACACCTGCAAATGTTTCTTGCAACAAACGTGTGAACCAAGCACCATTTTTTTCGTTTAGCTTTTGGTTGTAAGTACGGGTGTTGAATTTCATGCGACCAACGCGTGACAAATCATAGCTATCATGATTAAAGAACAAACGTTGGAACAACATTTCTACCGCATCTTCGGTAGGTGGTTCACCAGGACGCATCATGCGGTAAATCGCCACACGAGCACTCAACTGGTCTTTGGTTTCATCAACACGCAAGGTGTTAGAAATATAACCACCTTGGCTTAATTCATTGATGTACAAGGTTTCAATTTTGGCAATGTTGTGCAAATCGAATTTAACCAACAATTCTTCTGTCAACTCTTCGTTGGCATGTGCCATCACTTCACCAGTGTCTGGGCTGATAACATCACTGGCCAAAATTTGACCAACCAATGCATCAAAATCCACATCAATGCGTTCAATACCTGCATTGGTGATATCACGAACACTTTTTGCAGTGAAGCGTTTGCCTTTGGCAACCAAGGTGTTGCCATCTTTGTCCAAAACATCAACTTTAGACACTTCGCCTTTTAGGCGATTTAATTCCAATTTCTTTTGGATACCATTTTTTGACAAGAAGTATGTATCTTTGTCATAGAATGTTTCCAAGATTTTTTCTTCTGTATAACCCAATGCTTTTAGCAAAATAGAAATCGGCATTTTACGACGACGGTCAATACGGAAGTACAACAAATCTTTAGGGTCAAACTCGAAATCCAACCATGAACCACGGTAAGGAATAATACGAGCTGAGAACAGTAATTTACCTGATGAATGGGTTTTACCACGGTCATGTTCAAAGAACACGCCAGGTGAACGGTGCTACTGAGAAACGATAACACGCTCAGTACCATTGATCACAAATGAGCCACTTGGCGTCATCAATGGAATTTCACCCATGTAAACTTCGTTCTCGCGAACTTCTTTTACCACAGGTTTAGAAGATTCTTTATCCAAAATAACCAAGCGAATGCGCGCACGCAAAGGTGATGCATAGGTAATACCACGCATTTGGCACTCTTGAATATCAAATGCCGTCTCACCCAATACATAATGCACAAACTCTAAACGAGCGTAACCATTGTGGCTATTAATGGGGAAAATAGAACTGAAGGCAGCCTGAAGACCTTGATCAGCACGCTGATCAAATGGCACATCTTCTTGCAAAAAACTTTCGTACGAATCAAGCTGGGTTGCCAACAAATAAGGAACGTCTAAAACGTTATCACGTTTGGCAAAGCTTTTACGAATTCGCTTTTTTTCGGTAAAAGAATAACTCATTATCGGAGTCTCCAAAGGAAGGGAGGATTTGGCAGGCTATTAATCATAAACACAGTGTTTTTTTCATTTGTAATGCCCATGAGTAATCGTCTGGTTTACAAGCGAAATAAGGCCGGTAGCCTTAAGCTACCAGCCCTGGAAGAAAAATCAAACTTATTTGATTTCGACTTTAGCGCCAGCTTCTTCCAATTGTTTAACGATGTCGTCAGCTTCAGCTTTAGAAACACCTTCTTTAACAGTTTTAGGAGCGCCGTCAACCATGTCTTTAGCTTCTTTCAAGCCCAAGCCAGTGATTGCACGAACAACTTTAATCACGCCCACTTTTTGATCGCCAGCAGCAGTCAAAACAACGTCAAATTCAGTTTTTTCTTCAGCAGCAGCAGCACCGCCAGCAGCAGCGCCACCAACAGCAACAGCAGCAGCAGAAACGCCAAATTTTTCTTCGAACGCAGAAACCAAGTCGTTCAATTCCATTACAGTCAATGAACCAACTGCTTCTAAAATGTCTTCTTTAGTAATAGCCATGCTATTAAACTCCTAAATAATTGAATATAAATAATTTGTTTTAACAAAAACAGATGAATTAAGCTGCTTCTTCTTCTGATTTCTTGGTTGACAATGCAGCCAACGCACGAGCGAAACCAGCAACAGGCGCTTGCATAACGTAAAGCAATTTTGCCAACAATTCGTCGCGACTTGGAATTGACGCCAAGGCAGCAACTTGTGCAGCATTCATTACTTCACCGCTATAAGAGCCAGCTTTGATAACAAGTTTTTCATCTTTTTTTGCAAATTGGTGCAATACTTTTGCAGCAGCAACAGGATCTTCAGATGCAGCATAAACCAATGGACCGGTCATTTCACCAGCCAAGTCTGCAAATGTAGTTCCTTCAACAGCGCGACGAGCCATCGTATTTTTAAGAACGCGTAAATAAACGCCTTCTTTACGAGCATTGGCACGTAGCTCAGTCATGCTACCAACACTGATACCGCGGTATTCAGCAACAACTAGGGTTTGCGCATTAGCGATAGCTTCGCTAATTTCAGCAACCGTTGCCTTTTTGGCTTCAATATTGAGACTCAAGGTCTACCTCCCACTGTTAATAACAAAGAAACACAAAGTGTTTCAACCAGCGCGGCAACCTAAGGAAAAGACATTTTACAAGCAAGCTTGAGAATACTTCTCTCGGGACTACCGTCTGCGTAGGGGAATATTAAATCGCTAGTGCGATCCCTACGGTCTTGGACATCTACTTAAAAAAATTAAGTAGCCCAAATGAGGCCACCCGCCAAACTGACAAGCGGCCCAAATTTCACAACATTAATCTTTAACGCTGTTAGTATCGATGCGAACACCAACACCCATGGTGCTAGAAACGGCAACTTTTTTCAAGTATTGGCCTTTAGCAGCAGCAGGTTTAGCTTTAACCAAAGCATCTAACAAAGTGTCAAAGTTTTCGCGCAAATCAGCAGCTTCAAATGAAGCACGACCAATAGTAGCGTGAATAATACCAGCTTTGTCTGTACGGTATTGTACTTGACCAGCTTTGGCATTTTTAACAGCTTCAGCAACGTTAGGTGTAACAGTGCCAACTTTAGGGTTAGGCATCAAGCCACGTGGACCCAAGATGGTACCCAATTGACCAACGATACGCATTGCATCAGGAGAAGCAATAACCACATCAAAGTTCAAGTTACCTGCTTTAACTTCAGCAGCCAAATCTTCGAAACCAACGATATCAGCACCAGCTTCTTTAGCAGCTTCAGCGTTTGCACCTTGAGTGAAAACAGCTACGCGAGTCACTTTACCAGTACCTTTAGGCAATACTACAGAGCCACGGATAACTTGGTCAGATTTACGAGGGTCAACACCCAAGTTAATCGAAACATCGATAGATTCATTGAATTTAGCAGTCGCAGCATCTTTTACCAAAGAAATTGCTTCGTTAGCATCGTACAATTTATTAGGATCAACTTTGGCACGAAGTGCTTGTAAACGTTTAGAGATCTTAGCCATTTACACGCCCTCCACATCAAGACCCATTGAACGAGCTGAACCTGCGATGGTGCGTACAGCAGCATCCATGTCAGCAGCAGTCAAATCAGGCTGTTTAGTTGTAGCGATTTCTTCCAATTGCGCACGAGTTACAGTACCAACTTTGTTAGTCAAAGGATTAGCACTACCCTTTTGCAAGCCAGCAGCTTTTTTCAACAAAACTGCAGCTGGAGGTGTTTTCATCACAAACGTGAATGATTTATCTGCAAATGCAGTAATCACAACAGGAACTGGCAAACCAGGCTCCATGCCTTGAGTTTGTGCGTTAAACGCTTTACAAAATTCCATGATGTTCAAACCACGTTGACCCAAAGCTGGGCCTACTGGTGGAGATGGATTTGCTTTACCAGCTGGAATTTGCAGCTTGATATAGCCAATAATCTTTTTAGCCATTCGTTTAATACTCCAAAAACGGGTCAACGCGGACACAAAATTCCGCTCCCCAAAGAAAGTCGATTATTTTAATCGAAAATCAACACTCTAGCAAGTAGCCAATAAAATCAAATGCGATTAAATTTTTTCCACTTGCAAGAAATCAAGCTCAACAGGTGTTTCGCGACCAAAAATTTGCACAGAAACACGCAATTTATTGCGCTCATAATTCACTTCATCTACCACGCCATTAAAGTCAGCAAAGGGTCCTTCGGCTACGCGAACATTTTGACCCACCTCAAACTCAACTTTAGGACGAGGTTTTTCACCACCCGCTTGAACCTGTTGCATAATTGCATCAACTTCGCGCTTAGAGATGGGCGTAGGGCGATTACCTGAACCACCCAAGAAACCTGTTACGCGCGGTGTGCTTTTTACCAAATGCCAAGAATCATCGGTCAAATCCATCTCAACCAATACATAACCTGGATAAAATTTACGCTCACTCACCACACGGCGACCATTTTTAATGTCCACAACCTCTTCAACAGGTACCAAAACCTGACCAAACAAGTCTTCCATCTCTTCACGTACAATACGCTCTTTTAGCGTTTTTTGTACATTCTTCTCAAAACCAGAGTAGGCGTGAACCACATACCAGCGTTTAGACATTCTTAACCCCTTTTCAACAACACATCAAAGAACAGCCAAGAAATCGATGCATCCGCTAGATAAATAAACATTGCCAAAACCGCTACAAATGCCACAACGTACAATGTTGTTTTAATGGCATCATTGCGCTCAGGCCAAACCACTTTTTTCAGTTCAACATAAGAATCTTTAATGTAAGCAGTCAAACGCTTACCCATGTCGCACCAGAAAAATACCATTGCCAAAGCAACCGCAACGCCCACAATCGGCAAAGCTGCGACCGCCAATTTCGGCATCTTGCCATCCAAAGCGTAATAACCCCACACAGATGCAGAAGCAACAATAATGGCCAAGAAAAACTTAATCTTGTCCATTTTTTGGTGCTTCAATTGCTCATCCTGGGCTTTTAACTTCAACTCAGCTTTAGATTGCTTAGCAGTCAGCTTCGTTTTCACTGGGCTTTCTTGTAGATTTTTGCTATCCATTTACCCTCTTCTTTAAATACAAAAAAACTAATCGGCACAAGGCCGATTAGTTTGATTTGGCAGGCCAAGAGGGTGTCGAACCCCCAACCCTCGGTTTTGGAGACCGATACTCTACCAATTGAGCTATTGGCCTATTAATCTATTAAGCGATAACTGAAGAAACAACGCCAGCACCTACGGTACGGCCACCTTCACGAATCGCAAA
>JASLDB010000282.1 GCA_030151665.1 Neisseriaceae bacterium | reverse complement strand
TTTCTTGATACAATATTTTGATTTATTGTTGCAAAAATTCAACAAATACACTTGACTTGAAGTTGACTTCAAGCAGTACCATGCCATTAAGCTTTATGGCATACACGCCAAAACCATTTTGTTTATTGATTATCCACCATTGCTTTTTCACACGGAACACAATATATGTTACTACTTTCTATCCTTATTGGTGTCTTGGCAACTTGTATTGCCGATGCATTATCTTTTATTACAAAACAAATATGGGGGATTCCATCGCCCAATTTTGTTTTATTGGGCCGGTGGCTGCTTTATATGCCCCAAAGACAATTTACCCATCGCAATATCATGCAATCACCAACACGATCTTTTGAAACTTGCATTGGTTGGTTTATGCATTATGTCACTGGGGTTGTTTTTGCCTATGTCTTGCTAATGTCCATCTCACTCAATTTATTCAACCTAAACGACTATGCCTTTGCCATCTTGTTCGGTATTGGCACGGTAATCTGCCCTTTTTTCATCATGCAACCGAGCTTGGGTTTTGGTGTAGCCGCCAGTAAAACACCCAATAAACTGGTAGCACGATTGCGCAGCTTATTGACACATTGTTATTTTGGGATGGGGCTGGCCTTGTCGCTTTACATCACCCAGTAAAAAACGGTGGGCAAGGTTAATATCCTTGCTCCACCGTTTTTGGCTGTGTTTTTGGCTGTGTTTTTGGCTGTGTTTTTGACTATTTTTCATGGTCAATTTTTATTATTCGAGCGGCTTATTTTTCAATAATTGTTGAAACTCGGCAGTACTGCCAACAAAAACATTCAAATCCACCACACCATCAATACCATTGATTCTGCCACGATTGGCATATTGCCAAAATAACCAAGGTCGGTTATTTTCCAGTGTTGGCTGTTTGTAAATATCTCGTATCCAAATGGGATTGTTTAAAAATTGGCTGCGCAGATGGCTTTCATAAAATTCTTGTGTTGTGTAAATCAAAACTTTTTGTTGGTATTGTTTTTCAACAACTTGAATAAAATTGCCAATTTCAGCCATCAGCATCTCATCAGTTATGTTTTTTTGCAGTTCCCACCAAATTCCAAGTCAATGACTGGTGGCAAGAGCATATTGTGTCCTGCCACGGTTTGAATAAAATGGTCAGCTTGTTCTTTACCAGAACGGCAAAAAGTAAAAAAGTGATAAGCCCCTGCTGGAATGCTGTATTCATTGGCACGTTGTAAATAAGATTGAAATTGTGTGTCCTTGAAATCACCACCTTCAGTGGCTTTGATAAACACAAATTGCACCTGATCTTTTTCTTGGCTGAGTTTTTGCCAATCAATCTTATTTTGATGATGAGAAATATCAATACCTTGTACAGGAAACTCATTCAATGATGGGTAATTTAAGCGCACATACCCTGCATAAAAAGCATGGTACGTAGCCCAAAGAAATACAATACCTAGCAAAACAAGACCAAAGAGCCTATATAATTTTGGTTGTACATTCTTCATGTGATTACCGCTACTCAATATTGAAATGCAAGATGGTATTACTGAATGTAACCAATGGTTTGTTGATGACTTTGCGATACCAATTCATATTATCTTGAATATCAGCCATTTGAGCCTGCCACGACAAATGCTTTTGGCCAACATACTTAATCAATACCATGTACTCTTCCCCGACTCTTTGTGTTAACAACAAAACCGCAACGATAATTGACAAACGAATATCGGAAAATTAAATCTTAGCTGCATTGGTGCTAAATACAAGGTCCGCCACCTTGGTCTTGTTGATTTTTGTGGGCATCAAAAGCCATACTCAGTGCAACTAAAAAAAATGATTTAATTTATCCCATGACAAAAAAACTCAATCCTCTTTTCTAAGGGGTTATTCACGTACTTATCTTGCAAAACATTTTATTTTGATCAATCAGTAAATGCTATTTTCAGGTTGACCAGGTTGATGGTTTCTTGGCTGATTGTTTTTTTGTTGTGGAGGCAAAAATAACAAAACAAAATCAAAAGGGGGCCACACAAATACAAATGACAAAAAACCATTCAACCCCAAATAGTTCAAACGGTTGATGGTGCTAATCCATTTGAGTACCATCACGATCCAAAACATATTGAAAGCAAATTCAATGGTAGAAGCTGCTTGACCACTTGAACCGATTAAACCACCGAGCATGCCGATGGGGATTAAAATAATAGAAACCAAACACAACAAATCACTAATGATCAGACAAATGATATAAGCCAATAAATTGATCACTCGACGATTGGATGTAGAAGCATCCTCACTGGATACCAATGTCACAGGACTTGTTGGGTTGACCTGCTTAATTGGTTTGGTCGGTCTGACCACTGCCACCTTGGTGTTATCTAGTTCATTCTCTTGTAAAACCGTGTGCAAACCCAATTTTTGCAAAGTTTGTTGATACTGAACTGCTGTGCTATGTGTCAGTTTTTTTTTGATAACCAATCGATTAGACTCGTCAAATAAATCATCTATTTGTTGGCCATTTAATTTAAGGTATTTTTCGGCTGCTGCTTTGCAGCTACTCTCATCAAAACCCAAAGGGATTTTGCCTGTTAAAACCAGATTGTATGATGCTTCCATTTACACCACCTCTAATATATTACACAATCATAATGTAAAGGTTTTATCTTTGTAAAGAAATGATTACTAACTTGCCTAAGCAACTAAAACGAGCACAAAACAAGGAATACCATGCTTGAATCTACCATACAAAAAATTCACGACTTAGCCACAGCTCAAGAACCTTACATCATTCGTCAGGAAAAAATGGGCAATAGCCAATACCTTGAAGACAAACAAGGCTATCAAGACTTTGTGGAAAATCGCCTTTATGAACCCATTTCAGCAACCGATTTGGCTCAACTCAAACAAGAATACCCCATGCTACCTGAAGCCTTATGGCAGTTTTATCGGCTAAGCAATGGTGCTTCTTTTTTGGCTGATATCGGTTCGTCAGCAAACCAATTGGGTGGTTTTTTCTTTTTGCCGTTTCAAATGTGGCGTGGTGAAGAAGTCAAATGGTTAACATCATGGATTAGCATGGATGATGAAGAATATGAAACCGACTTGATTGATGGAACCATGGAAATTTATGGTATACCACCTTGGTTACCTGATATTTTGGTTTTGGGTGGCTTTGAAGCCGGTCCTGAACGATTC
>JASLDB010000277.1 GCA_030151665.1 Neisseriaceae bacterium | reverse complement strand
AAGAAGAAGATGGACAAAAAGTGATGGCAGAGCCTGAAATCGTGGTTAAGGTGATTTTGAATCGTGGTACAAGCCACGCCAAGATTTACACTTGTGATTTTTCCTATGATTATGTCAAAATCAACGCTGAATATCGCAGCTAAACAAAAATATCAGCCGCTTGCAAAAGCGGCTTTTTTGATGAATGGGAAATCATGTCTTCAATCAGCAGAATATTGTGCCAGAATGAAGTGAATTGGCTAAGCCGTATTTTTCAAACTGCCATGAATTATGATGCAGTTCGCATTCACAATCGTCCTTATTTGGGGTGCTTACAAAAAAATCAGCATTTAGCCATGAGCCCCAATGGGCATGTGTATTTTTCGAAAAGTGCTTTTCAAGCAGATTTTACCACCAAGCACAGCACATGGTTTTTGCACGAAATGGTTCATGTTTGGCAGTACCAAATGGGCTATTGGCTTAAAACCGCAGGGGTAATCGTGGCACTACAAGGTGGCTATCGGCACAAAAAAGCCTATGATTATCAAAAAAACTGGGAAAATTTGGACTCATTGGCGCAATTGAATTTTGAAGCCCAGGCGGATTTGATTGCAGCCTATTTTACCCAGTCCCATATTCAGCAAAACCCGCATGGAAAAAGGTTGATGAAGGATTTTATCACCAACCCAAATAATCCATTGTTGTTGCCCAAAGTTTGGTGTCAAGTTTAATCTTTGACCCTGATTGGTTATGGTTGAAATGGCTGATTTTGTGCCTCGGCCAAAAAAACTTTCTTCCACCACAAAACCACGAAAAAGCCTGTTAGGGCACCACCCAAATGAGCAAAATGGGCAATATTGCCATCTAAAAATGACAGGCTGTTGTTGCTAATGCCACCGATTAAATCAATGGCTAAGATAATGGGCACCAAAAATTTAGCAGCAATCGGTTTTGGGAAAAAGATAAACAGGATTTTAGCATTGGGGAACAACATGGCAAATGCAATCAAAACGCCATAAATCGCACCTGAAGCCCCAACAACAGAAGACATAAAGCTGCTGGCCATGTTGTTGAGATTGGCTGCACCCAGTATTTGAGTCCAAACCGTATAGATTTCACCTTGATTGAGGGTGTTGATAATGGTTTGTTCGCTAAATCCATGATTTTGCAAGACTGAAAAGCCTTGTTGGGTATGGTAAAAATCGATACCCATGTTCAATAAAGCTGCCCCCAAGCCTGATAGTATGTACAAAATCAAGAAGCGACGTGTGCCAACGGTTTTGACCAAGACGGTGCTAAATGACACCAAGGCAATCATATTAAAAGCAAGGTGGGCAAAGCTACCATGCATAAACATGTGCGTGAGCCATTGCCATGGTTGATATAGATTGTATTGGTAGTAATACAAAGCCATTTGAGTTTGCCAATCATTGTCCAATATACTCAATAGGAAAAACAGACAATTTAATACCAATAAGACCAAAACCACCGCTGGGATTTGTTTTAAAAATCGGGACATGCTGCCATCTCAATGGGGGATAAAAAAATATCATAGCATTTTAGACATGAACATGGTGATTTGTTCATGTGGTGAGTAATGGTGTTGATGAAATGATTTTTCATTTAATTGACTAATCAATGCGTGATAAACTCTGTATTTTCTTCTTTTAATTGAAATTGTTGCATATGATGAAAACACCAGATGCTTTGGCTAGACTAACTAAAGCCCTACGAGCATTGCCCAATATTGGTCCCAAAAGTGCACAGCGCATGGCATATCATCTTTTACAACACAATCGACAAGAAGCCAATGAATTGGTTGAGGCCTTGCAAGGGGCTTTGCGCCAAATTCAGCATTGCCGCTTGTGCAATACTTTTTGTGAAGAGGATGTGTGTCCGTTGTGTGCAGATACCGATCGACAACACCAATCATTGATGATTGTGCACATGCCCATTGATATTGCGAGCATGGAGGCTGCCAATTGCCATGATGGTTTGTATTTTGTGTTAATGGGACAAGTCAATCCTGTTCAAAACATGGATTTAAGCGATATTGCTTTGAATAAATTGGTTGCGCGGTTACAAAATAGTGCTGTTGAAGAAATTATTATTGCCACCAATTTTACTGCAGAAGGTGATGCCACAGCTTATGTACTGACGGAGCTATTAAAGAATTTACCTTATAAATTAACTCGCTTGGCCCGAGGCATGCCCTTAGGTGGTGAGTTGGAGTTTGTTGATGCAGGTACATTGGCACAGGCCGTTTATGATCGGCGAGCATTGATTGATGATGGTCAGAAAAATTAATACATGATTTTGGCGAAGTTGATTGTTGGATTACGTGGCACATTAACTGCGGTAAAATAACCCATTACACACAGTAAAAACGAGGATGTTGAAGATGAGTGAAAGCGATTTTGCAGATTGGGCGATGAAAATTCTATTGTCGGGTCTGGTTATTTTTTTGGGTTTTATTGTTTGGGACTTGGGTAAAAAGTCCAAAGCAGGGAAATTTGGTATGTTTGTCCTGTTTTTGGTTTTGGGTTTGGGCGTGATGGGTTTTGTTTTCAAGGAATTTCTCGTGGGTTATTTGGTTTTGCCAAATAAATAAGAAAATATTAAAACAATAATCCATGTAATATGAATGGCTTGTTAATTATGTGGTAAAAAATGCGAAGATAGTGCTTGACGCATATTGGTGTGGCTTGTATAGTACGCACTCCTAAACGGAGAACTGGCCGAGTGGTCGAAGGCACACCCCTGCTAAGGGTGCATACGGGCAAAACC